>NZ_CP101806.1:900000-1155014 GCF_024498215.1 Mycoplasmopsis caviae
AAAAAACGCTTTCTAAGTTCACTATTAGCACTTACACCACCAGCTAGAACAACACTTTTAACTTCTGGATAATTTTCTAATGCTAATTTAGTTTTATTAATTAAATAGGTAATTGCCGTTTCTTGAAAACTAACTGCTAGTTGTTCATTGTTAATTGCTTTATTTCTTTGAAGTGCATTATTGTAATGATTCAAAACTTGTGATTTTAGTCCACTAAAACTAAAATCATATAAACCATCTGTATGTGGGAATGTTAAAGATACAAAATTACCTTTGTAATTTTGATGCATTTTGTCAATGATGGGTCCACCAGGAAAACCAAAATTGAGTCTAGATGCCACCTTATCATATGTTTCGCCAACAGCATCATCTAAGGTTTGTCCTATAATCTTAATATCAAAGGGACTTTTAACTAACATTAATTGAGTATGGCCACCTGAAACTAGTAAACAAAGTGCTGGGTATTTAATTTCTTGTTCAATTGCCGCTGAATAGAAATGACCCTCTAAATGATTAATTGGAATTAATGGTTTATTGAGTGCTAATGAAAGAGCACTTGCAAACAAGTAACCAATTTGCAATGTCCCAATAAGTCCTGGCTTTTGAGTATATACAATATAGTCAATTGTATTTAGATCAAATTCATCAAGAAACAACTTTTGAATTAGGTTGATATTTTTAACATGTTCTCTTGAAGAAATTTCGGGAATTGTGCCACCAAATTCTTTGAAAATGTCAATTTGACTTATTGTTTTTAAAGCCAATATTTTGCCATCTTCTAATAGTGCAATACTTGTATCATCATGACTTGTTTCAATACCTAATATACGCATTATTTTTTTGCTCCTATCTGTGGCATCTTGATATAATAAGGTTCAATATCCATTATGTCATCATAAGTTTTAAAATCTTCCAAATAATCTATAAAACAGTCAAATAAGGAAAAATAGTTGACCTTATCATATGAATTAAATGTGCCTGTTTCAATCGCAATATCATTGTGATTGAAACAATTTTTTTTGTTTGATTTATATAGATAATATTTATTTCCCTGCGCATTTATTTTAAATGCTCTTTTTCTTTTATTTTGTCTAGCCAAAATTTGCATTGTGCTAATTGTTTTAATTTTAGCACTTGTTATAAGTGCAATTGTTCTTAAATATACTAGAGCAATTCTAACACCTGTAAAAAAACCTGGGCCAATGTTAATATAAAAAGTATCAAAGTCTTGAATTTTCAAATTGTTTTCTTGCAATATTTGTGTTGTCATTTGAGGTATAAGTTCAACTTTTTTAGGATATGACTCTAAAACTTTTTGAGCAATTACATTATGATTATCATCAAGTAAAGCCAATGCAAAATCTTCATTTGCTGTATCAAGATACAACTTCATTATTTGACCTCCTTGATACTAAATATATGATTATTGTCTTTATCTAAGGTTATATTTATATCTAAATAATTATTATAATAATGCTCAATTTTATTTGCTCATTCAATTACTATAACTTTGTCTTCAAAGTAGTCCTCAAATTCACTTATGTCCCCTTTAAGGTTATAAGCATCAATGTGAATTAAATAATCATAGACCTTCATATAATTAAAAGATGGTGAAGTAATGACTTCATCAATTTTTAATCTTTTTGCAATTGCTTTTGTTAGTGTTGTTTTGCCAGCACCCAAATCTCCATTCATTAGTATTAATTTGCTACTAGTTAAGTGTTCTAATAGATATTGAGCAACATCTTCAACTTCTCTAACATCTTTTGTAATAAAAGTCTTAATTGTTTTCATAGATACCTTAAATATTATTTTAAATTATATATTAAATACTTAAAAGGTTGCCTGATTAATTTTATACAAAAAAAGCAGGCAATTTTGTCTGCTTTTTTAATAATGAGTTGGTAATCAAATTATTTAATAATTTTTGTTACATTACCATAACCAACTGTACGGCCACCTTCACGAATTGAGAATTTTGTACCTTCTTCAACAGCAATTGGAGAAATAAGTTTAACAGTTAAGTTAACATTTTCACCTGGTGTAACCATTTCACGGCCTTTTTCAAATTCAACACCACCGGTAACGTCTGTTGTACGGAAGTAGAATTGAGGTTTATAGTTTTTAAAGAATGGAGTGTGACGGCCACCTTCATCTTTTGTTAAAACATAAATTGCAGCAGTGAATTCTGTGTGAGGAATAATTGTTCCTGGTTTAGCAAGAACTTGTCCACGTTCGATACCTGTTCTTTCAATACCACGAAGTAATAGACCAGCATTGTCACCAGCTTGAACCTCTTTAAGGTTTTTACGGAACATTTCCATACCTGTAACAACTGTTTTCTTAGTTGGGTGTAAACCAACGATTTCAACTTCTTCGTTAATGTTTAATCTTCCACGTTCAACACGACCTGTAGCAACTGTACCACGTCCTGTGATTGTGAAAACGTCTTCAACAGCCATTAAGAATGGTTTGTCAAATTCTTTAACTGGAGTTTGAATTCATGAGTCAACAGCATCCATTAATTCCATAATTTTGTCTTCGTATTCTTTTGTGCCTTTAAGACCTTCAAGAGCTGAACCACGGATAACTGGTGTGTTGTCACCATCAAAACCGTATTTTGAAAGTAGTTCACGAACTTCCATTTCAACAAGTTCGATCATTTCTTCTTCACCTTTAAGCATATCGCATTTGTTTAAGAAAACAACCATACGAGGAACACCAACTTGTTTTGAAAGAAGAATGTGTTCACGTGTTTGAGGCATAGCACCATCTGTTGCAGCAACAACTAAGATAGCACCATCCATTTGTGCAGCACCTGTAATCATGTTCTTAATGTAGTCAGCGTGCCCTGGACAGTCAACGTGTGCATAGTGACGTTTTTCTGTTTCATATTCGATGTGTGATGTGTTGATTGTTATACCACGTGCTTTTTCTTCTGGTGCATTATCGATAGCAGCATAGTCTTTAGCTTCTGCAAGACCTTTCTTTGATAATACTGTTGCAATAGCAGCAGTTAAAGTTGTCTTACCGTGGTCAACGTGACCAATAGTACCAATATTAACGTGGTCTTTTGTACGATTAAAATCTTGTTTTGCCATGTAATATTTCCTTTCAATGTATTAATAAATTGTATTTTAGCGCTAAAACCAACCTAAGTGCAGCCTTTCATCTGCATCCTATCCATACTATTTACTAATATAGTCTTTATAAATATTTATAAATAGCATTTTATATTTTAGCACAATAATAAAGTTTTAACTATATTTTTTAAAATTTTACTTATTTATTTTTTGTCTAATTTAACTGATATTTTGAATATTTTTAGTCCTCTTTTTAATTTACTAATATGCCTATAAAACAGGTTTTTAAGAAAAAAATAGACACTACAAAAGTGTCTATTGATATTATGCATATGAGCCTAATAAAGGGCATAATACTAATATTGATAATGCTAGAATTATAATTGCGTAAATTGTAAAGGAAATTTTATAAAATCTTGTTTTAGTTCGTGTTGTAATTGAAACGTTATCATTTTGAATTAAACGTAAATTCTTTTCCTTAGTTTGATATACATCAACTCTTTTTTCTCCAATAAAAACTAGGATTAAGAAGATTGCTGAAATTATTGATCCTAAGACTGTACCTCAAATTGAACCAATACTTGTCATTAATTTAGCACTACCAATTGAACTTAATGAAATTTTTTCTCCTTTAAAATTTCAAATTCTTTCCTTCATAATTGAATTATAAATTAGGTTTGTAAAGAGTTCATTTGTCCCCTGACCACCTGGGGTTATACTTACTGAATTACCTATTTTAATTAATGTATTTGAAACAAGAACATTAAAGTATCAACCACCTGTTAGATCAGGTTTTAGTGTTCCTGTTGCTTTCATAAATAATGCCATAGGTGAAAGGAATGTTGGTAACATTTTTCAAATAAAGACTTCTCCAAATTGATATCATTTCCTAAATGTCTTTTTCATTCCTTGACGCATTTCATAAAATTCATATTCATGTTTAGCTTTAACTAAAAGTGGATCATAAATTTTTACAAACGGTAATCATTCAAGAAATCCTATAAAAATTTTAAGCAATCAGTTTTGAATCTTTTTGTTAAAAGCTAATGCGAAGAATAAAGCGGCAAATGTTGAATCTGTTATAAGCCCGATAATAAAGAATACATAGAATATTTTTACTTGTGGATTTGAAATATTTGATAGAAGATCTTGATAAAATCAAATTCCAAAAGGTAAAAACAATAACGTTGTAAAGATATTGCCAACCTGTCATAAGAAAGTGTTAGTAACTATTGCAGGTAGTAATACTGGTCGCTTAATTCCTTTTCTTCTTAAATATCAATAAGTTGCTAAATCACCGCCAATTGATTTAGGTGTAACATTTTGCACAATTGTTGCAATTAATGAACTAATAATAATGTCATTTCAGCGGACTTTTTGTCCTTGGAAATCCAAAAGCCGTTTGAAGATAATAGTATTAAATAAGGCTCATATAAAAAATGAAAGTGCAATTGTTAGAAACGAAATTCGTGTTTTGTTGTTTTCAAAAATAACAATTCACATAATACGGAACATCTCGCCTATGTTACCATTTGTTCCAAAGAAATTGTCATCTTTAAAATTATAGATTGTAAAATAAAGAAAAACTATAACTCCAATAAACATTGAAATAAAGATAAATCATTTAATAAATGTTCAAGGCGTTACTTTACGAATTTTAAAATCTTCCTTTAATTCTAAAATCCCGTCCATTAACTCTCTTTCAAGAATAATTAATTTTGTATGATCATCTTGTGTGTTACTTTTTGCAACTACTTCACAATCAACTGAGAATTCTTTTTCCATAATCGAATATTTAACTGTTAATGAATTACCACCTTCAAAATAAAGTTTAAGATGTACATTATTATTAACAATGGCTGTATTTTTATATTCTTTAAGATTAACAATTTTGTGGTTACCAATTGCCTCAGATTTAATAATTCTCTTAATAAATCTTGAAGCCATTTCGTCATCTAGTGTAAAGTTTTTACTTACAACATGATGAAGTCCATAATTGTCATAAATTTTTTGCAAAACATCATATAACGAAAGGTTTTTATCCTTATAAAAAATAATCATTCTTATAAGTTCTAACATAAATAAATTGGCATCAAAACCATTGAAAAGTCTGTTAAAAGGTGAAAACTGGCTAAACCTTGTAAAGGCAAAAATAAGATTTTTGTCGCTGTTTCTTTTTGAAATTTCTCAAATTTCAGAAACTTTTGAAGTTTCTTCAACATGAATATTATGTTTTAGTGCAATCTGACTTGTTAGTGTACCGACACCAAGTGATTTAATAATATAACTATTTGTTAGATTAGTTTTATCAAAGGTTTGGTCATCCTCTAGTAAAAAATTTAAATAAAGTGCAGCTATTTCATCGGGTTTAAAATACTTAAATACTTTTTTATGTCTTATTGATAAGTTAACACCTGAACCATCATGGCTAATTGAAAAATTTGCATTTGTTTTCTTGAATAATGTTTTTCAATAAATTCTACGCAAGCAATCTGGATTATCAGCATTTATGTTAAAAGCATCTTTTTTTCTATTTGTATCAACATATTCAATATGAAGTCTTTTTAAAATATCAAGATAAAAATTTGTTGTTGAAATTTGAGAAATATCAATACCAAATTTTAAATCCTTATCTTTTAAGTCTTTAAATAAAGGTAAATATCTTTTGTAAATTTCTTTACTATAATCTAGAGGGCTATGATTATATCTAAAACTAATACCTTGATTTGGAATATCAAGATTTAGATAATTCACCGAGTTTAACTTGAATAAAATTCGTGCTACGTCAACATGATTAAAAGGTCTTCCATCGCCTCAATTGAAGCTTATTTGCATTATGTTTTTAAGCCCTTTAAAATTTTCAATACTAATAATAGCTTGACAATTATCTTCCTTGGCTGCTAAATTTTTAAGCACACTTGGATATGAACCGTTTTTTTCAAAAATATGTGATTTAAAGCCTTTTTCATCAAAAATACGAGCCAAAATATTTATATAGAGTAATGAGTGAAATGAGTTATCATTTACTAAAAAAATTCTAAATTCGCTGTTTTGTTTATGAACTTCATTCATAACATCACAAAAAGCATGACCAAGTGCTGTAACCGTATAATCATTAATTAGGTGGCTACCTACCCCAAGTTTAGCAATAACTTTATTAGAAATAAAACGAAGTGGCCTTGAAAAAGCTGAATCAATATCTTGTTTCTCTTTTTTGAGACCAAAAGTTAACAACTTTTTAACAAATTCATCATCATCTGATGAATTTTTGTTTCATTTGTTTAATATTGGATTATTTGCCATTATTCACCTTCTAATATTTTTAATATTATATATTAAGTTAAATATACTTAATTAAATAAAGAACTTAAATTATTTGAACAAAATTTAAAGTTTTCAATTTATCTCTTAATATTTTTGGTTGAAAGCAATTTATGTGAAAATATTTTGTAAAGTACTTTGCAAACAAAACTTAATTTATATGGCTCTCTAATTTTATATTTTGTAATATATTCTTTTAATTTAGTAACAAGAAATTCCTGAACTTCACATTTCTTGTTTTTTTTGTTTGTGCGAAGAAGCATTCAAAAAAATGTTTTTAATTGGTAAAGTGTGTTAGACTTCATTAAATCAAAATCCTGCTCATTTAGCAAATTAAACTTCGCTATTTTTTTAAAAAATTCATCATACTGCCATATTACATTACCAACAATTTTATTTACATTTTCTATTTTCATTACAAGCGAATTCGGTCTTAATAAATATTTAATTAGAACTTTATTAACATACTTATATTTTTGGCAGTTTAAATATAGAAAAAGCATAAATCTTTGATCTTCAAAGATATGTAGGTCAAATTTTTCATTATATTTTTTGCATATATCTAAATAAAATTGCTTTTTAATGAATACCCCTCAAGAAAAAGATAAAGTGTTAATAAAAGTTGATTTTGGATCATTTCAGTCTATGTTTTTATTTTTAAAATAAGGTGCATTCATTCTAATTGTTCCACTCTTATTTAATGGAATATTAACAACATATTTATAGCGAATTAGTTCTAAACCTTTTTGATAGTTTTTAGCAAAACTATCAAAAACACTTGGATATATTTTATCATCGTCATCTAGGAATAAAACATATTCACCTTGGGCTTGATTGATTAAAAAATCACGATTGAATCCTAAACCAATATGCTCATGATAATCCTTTAAATCAATAACTCTTATTCTTTCATCTCTTTTCGAAAAATCATTAAGAATCTCTAACGTGTTGTCAGTAGAATAATCATTTAAAACAAGTATTTCAAGATTTGGATACTTAATTTTAACTGCTTCTTTTAGTGAAAAGAAGCGATGGCTTGAAATATTGTGACATGGAATAAGTAAACTAACTTTTGGTAAATTCATTGCAACTCCTAGATAATTATTCATGTTTCATAATTATACACTATGCAACTAAGCAATATTAAAGATGCAGACTTGACAAGTCGAAATTCAATTAAGAAAGCAAAGTGTTTTGTTTTTATTTGTGCATAAAAACAATAAACACAAATAATTTAAAATCTTAAATATGAGTAATGTTTCCATAATAATAATCTCAAAGTACACAAATCGAAATATTTGCATATTTTTATTTTTGTATAATAATATTAAGTATGAATAAACAATACATTTAAGGAGAAAAATGTCAGCAATTTACAAGATTCACTCACGCGAAATTTTAGACTCTCGTGGAAACCCAACAGTTCAAGTTGAAGTTTGAACAGAAGCTGGTGGATATGGTTTAGCTAATGTTCCATCAGGAGCAAGTACAGGTTCAAAAGAAGCACTTGAATTAAGAGATCAAGGAACTAAATATGAAAAGAACTGATTCGGTGGCAGAGGTGTTATGACTGCTGTTGATCATGTTAACAAAGATATTGCACCAAAATTATTAGGTATGGAAGTTACCGATCAACGTGCAATAGATATGAAAATGATCAAATTAGATGGCACAGCTACAAAATCAAAATTTGGTGCTAATGCTATTTTAGGTGTTTCATTAGCAGTTGCTAGAGCAGCAGCAGATGAATTACAAATTCCTCTATATAGATACATTGGTGGTACAAATGCACACGTATTGCCTTTACCTATGTTAAATGTTATGAATGGTGGAGCTCATGCATCAAACACAGTGGACTTCCAAGAATTCATGATTATGCCAGTTGGCGCTAAAAGCATTCGTGAAGCATTACAAATGGCAAACAAAGTATTCCACAACTTAGCTAAATTATTAAAAGCTGCTGGTCATGGAACACAAGTTGGTGATGAAGGTGGATTTGCACCAGATTGCAAGAGCCATGAAGAAGTTCTTGACTACCTTGTTCAAGCTATTAAAGTCGCAGGTTACAAACCAGCTACAAGTGGTAAAGATGCAGTTGCTATTGCTATGGATGCGGCTTCAAGTGAAGTTTATAATGCAGAAAGCAAAAAATATGTATTCAAAAAACTTAAAAAAGCCATTGAAGAAAAGCGTCCAGGTTTTGAAAAACTTACAAATGTTAAACTTGAATACACAACAGACGAAATGATTGAATACTATGGTTCATTAATTTCTAAATATCCAATTATTTCAATCGAAGATGGTCTTGCAGAAGATGACTGAGCCGGATTTACAAAAATGACAGCTAAATTTGGACACCAAATTCAAATTGTTGGTGATGACTTAACTGTTACAAACCCTAAGTTATTAGCACGTGCTATTAAAGAAAAAGCAATGAATGCTATCTTAATCAAATTAAACCAAATTGGTTCATTAACAGAAACTATTGATGCTATTAATATGGCTCAAAAAGCTGGAATGGCTTGTGTTGTTTCACACCGTTCAGGTGAAACAGAAGACACAACATTAGCTGATGTTGCTGTTGCATTAAACACAGGACAAATCAAAACTGGTTCAATGTCACGTACAGATAGAATTGCAAAATACAATCGTCTATTAATGATTGAAGAAGAATTAGATGGCGTTGAAGAATTCGAAGGTCGTGAAGCATTCTACAACATTAAATAATTGATGTCAAAAATTAGAGTTCATCATTGAACTCTTTTTTTTGATTCATTAACAGCCAAATTTCATTATTTGGCTGTTTTATAGTACTTTTAGTAAGTTATATATATTCAATTTAGACAAAACTTTGTAAATTTGACAACAAAAATCAAATAAATTTATAACCATAAATATTAATAATATATAATTAAATTATGAATTTTTTACGTAGTTTTTTTGCTATCAAAGACAGTGTTAATGATGGAGTTAGTGTCTTTATAGCAATTGTTGGAATAATTGCGTGCGTTGCTACAATTAGCGTATCAATTCCGCAATTAATTTATTTATTAAAAAGAAAGAAAACAGGAAAGGTTAAATTTTATTCATTTTGAATTTTCTTTGTTGCATTATGCAGTTGAATAATTTTTGGTTCATTTACTGGAAAAGATGCAAAAATGGCTGCTGTGGTTTATGCCAATATTTTTTGTGCTTATGTTTATTGTGTACTCTTATTTTTTATGTACAAATATGATGAAAAAATTATCAGAAACAAACGAAAGTGAATCGTTTTGAGTATAACCTTAAGCTTAACAACAATTTGTTTAGTTGTTGGATTAATTGGCCTATACTTCAAAAAGAAAGATGGAAGCACTCTAAATTTTGATGATAATACAACAGCAATATTGTCTCAAATAGTACCAGTAATGACTACTTTTGCATTTTTGCCACAAATTTTAAAAACATTTGAGAAAAGAGATATTGAAGGGCTATCAATAGGCTTAATTCTAATGTTTGTTTTAACTAACATTTTCTGAATTGTTTATTGATTTTCACTTATTATTGCTGAGGGTAGACTAACACCTGCACTAACCTCAACACTATTGTGGCAAGTGCTTTCATTATTAATATACACTTCGCAATTGTCAATGATGATCAACATTATAAAATCACATAAAAAAAATATGGAAAACCAAACTAACCAAGATCAAAATAACATGACAATTGTTGACCAAAACAACTATAAAACAGGGGTTAACTAAAAATGTACAAAAGTAAATTAAACATTAAAGAAACTCAATTAGCAATACAAGATTTAAAGTTTGCATTCACCAAAAAATTAAATAAAGAACTCCATTTAACTAGGGTTTCTGCCCCTTTATTTGTAGCAACAAATACTAAACTTAATGATGGTTTAAATGGTGAAGAACCCGTTTCATTTGTGCCTAAAAACTTTGGTGAAAAAGTTGAAATAGTTCACTCTCTTGCTAAATGAAAAAGATATGCATTAAAAAAATACAACTTTAATACCTATGAAGGTATTTGAACTGATATGAATGCTATTAGAAAAGAAGAGGACCTTGATTATTTACACTCATATTATGTTGATCAATGAGATTGAGAACTAATTATTAAAAATGAAGACAGAAATCTTGAATTTCTTAAAAAAATAGTTAATACTATTTTTAAATGTATTCGTCACGTTGAATACAAACTCTTAATTGATTTTCCACAACTTAATCAAAAACTACCAGAAAATGTAACTTTTATTAGTAGCAAAGAATTATACAATCTATATCCAAACTTAAGCCCTGAAGAAAGAGAAAGCGAATTTGTTAAAAAACATAAAGCAATCTTCATTTATGAAATTGGTTATCCGCTTTCTGATGGAAAACCTCAATCTAAACGGGCTTATGATTATGATGATTGGAAACTAAATGGAGACTTAATTGTTTATGATGCAGTTAATGATAAAGCATTAGAAATATCATCAATGGGTATTAGAGTCGACAAAAAATCACTACTTGAACAAGCAAAATTTTGCAAAATTAATTCTGATGCTTTTAAAGAGTATCACAACAATATAATTAATGAAGTTTCTCCACTAACTATCGGTGGTGGGATTGGTCAAAGCAGACTTTCAATGTTTTTATTAGAGAAGAAACACATAGGTGAAGTTCAAGTTGGGATTTGACCTCAAGATTTAATAAAGAAACTAGAAGATGAAGGAATATTCTTGCTTTAGGTTCTCTTATTGTGTATAAAAAATAAAAAAATAATTTCAAACTGGAAAAAATTGTGAAAAAACGTGCTTTTTTCTTAATTTTTTCCAGTTTTTTAATTTGCCTTTATATTTTAGGCAAGTTTTAAATTGAAAGGAGGAAAATGAACTTAACTTTTAATGATTATTTTATGGGACTAATTTCGCATAAGGATCAAAGCAATATTATGCAAAATATCCTTACGATGGAAAAAGTTAATGAAGAAGCTTACAAAAAAATAAGTGAAAATGAACCAGAAAAGAGTTTACTTCTGACTGAAAGTAGACCTAAAAACAAAAGCAAACACATTTTAAGTATTATGAAACCACAGTTAGCAAAAATTATTCGGGAGGATTTTTTGAACAGAAGCAATAAAAATTGATTTAAAGACTTTTATTCAAAAAACACCTATTATAAGTATAGAAAACAAGCAGTAGAGGAGTTTTTGTACCATTTTTTTAATACCTAAACCACCAGTTGAGGTGATTAACAATATATCACAAGAACGCTATACTTATAAGTCCCTATATTCAAAAATATCTAATATTGATGATTGAAACGAATATTATGAATATGATTCATCAAAGGCATGTAATGTGGTTCAAGGAAATGTCGAAATAAGAAGATATTTTCATGAGGACAGATTTGCTATAAAAATCTTTTTTATTCAACCATATAAATTACACAAAAAATTCTTTGACAGTGTACGAATTGAAATTAATGGAAAACCAGTAAAAAGTGAAATACTTGAAGCTGCAACCGATACAACTTGGGCAAGGGATAAAATTGCACGTGATTATCTTAGTATAGATAAGTGAACTAAAAAATATAAAGAAAAAGAATCTATGATTGGAACAATTGTTTTATCTCCAAAATTTATTGATTTACCATATGAAAAATTTAGAAATCTAAGAATTTTTTGAAATAGTAAGAAAAGCGATGCGGAAAAACAACTTTGAGAAATCAACAGAATTCCAGAGGAAAGAAGAGAATATACATTTAATGCAAAAGACAATAAAGTTACATTCATGATACCACAATTATATGAATTTGACTTTAATGGCTATGGTTGAAAAGAAGAAAATAGTTCAACAATTAACTATATGAGAACCGACATTACATTAAATGAATTTGATAAATTTAAGAGAAAAAATGAATTAGCTAATATTGAAACAACTGAAGTTGTCAAAAGTTCAATTAATGAAGGTGTAATCTATACTTATGACCGTACACATCACTGGTATGGCTTAAGTCAAAGTGATTATAAAAAAGAATCAAAATCAATAAGAGATTTCAAGAGAAAATGAGATAGTTTTTATTCATCAATTGGGCTTGATAATTTTAGTATTAAGAGCATTCACAATGAATTATTCAATAAAATTAAAAATGAGGTTTACACCAAAACAATAACTAAACCTGAAGACGTAACTAATCATAAAGACTATAAAACAGTAACATATGACAATTTCATTGACTATGATTATAATAATCCTGGTCTTGTGCAATCAACAAAAACACTAACACCTGGTGTATTTATTCCTTATAATCACAAAGGCGAATTCAAGACAAATTACCTATTTGCCTTTAATGATAAAGCAATGACACCAGGAAGTAAGCCAATAATACTAAATATTAATAACTATCAGTTTGTAAAACAAAAACTTCTTGATCCAAGTGAAGGCTTAATTGAATATAAATACAGCGACAGCAGTGAAAAATTTGTTCAGGATATGAATTATAAATTTAATTACGAAAAAATTGAACAGTTCCTAAAAACTAAAGATATCTCTTCGATATTTGTGCTTGATAAATACAAGGTAACTAATGAGTAGTAAGAAAAAGAAAATATTAATTCCTATCTTAGGGACAATTGCCGCTTTAGCGGTGGTAACGCCAATTGTCGTTGTTTCTGCTGCTAAAACCAAAAGAAAAGATTTCAAGAAGCAAGAAAAAGCCACTACATATGACATCTTTCCAAAACTAGATTACAACAATTATTATAGATTTATAAAAATTGATGATAATGGTAAGGAATATATTGACGAAAATGTGGTGCCACTTATAGTTAAGGATGTTCTTGAAAAAATGAATACATCTTTTGATGGCAAGGTTTCATTTGATTATAAATTTGTAAGTAAAAATCATTTAGAACTCAAGTTTATGTACACAGGTAATAATGAGGAATATTACAAAACATATACACTTAGGACAAAGAACGTGTCTTAATAAGGGTTCAAAAAAATCGCAACTTTGCTTGCGATTTTTATTATTTTTTTGCTTTTTTTACTGAATCTTAATTTTTTGTTTTCTTAGCACCTGGGGCTTTCGCTACTCGTCTTGAGTTTTTCCCTTTAACTGGTTTTTTAGCCTTGTTAGTTATTCTTCTAACTTTGGCATTTTTAGTTGAATGCTCCACCTTGTGAACTTCATTTTCTAGTTCAATGTTAATTGTGTTTGAACCACTTTTACGGTTTTCAATTAAGGTTTCAGTAGGCTTCCTATTGGTTTGCTCATCATAAATAATGTTTGAATTATTTTCAACATTTTTACTAACAGATTCATTAATTGAAGAAATTAACTCATCAATTTGAATACTCTTGTTATCTTGTTCTTCTTCAATAACAAAGTCATCAAGTGTAATTTTTTCTTTTCTTTCCCTTTTTTCTTCTATTTTGTCTCATTTAACTCTGTCTTTTTTGTATTCAGCCAGTTCCTCATCAGTGGCTAAAACAAAGTGATTATTTCCTAGATTTTGTCACACAGGTTGATTCTTTTCATCATACTTATGCATACTTGGATCATAGATATAGCCTAAAAGAGAACCCTTTTCACTTTCAATTGAAGGTACAGCATCAAGTAAACTTCTTGTATATGGATGGTGAGCATTATGAATAATCTCATCAGTTGGGCCAACTTCAAGAAGTACTCCTTTATTAATTACTGCAATTCTATCTGAAATGTATTCAACCATACGTAAATCATGAGCAATGAAGAGAATTGTTAAGTTATATTTTTCTTTAAGTTCATTAAAAATGTTAATAACTTGGGCTTGAATAGAAACGTCAAGTGCTGAAATCGGTTCATCAGCAATTAATAATTTAGGTTGAAGTACCACCGAGCGACAAATACCTAGACGTTGTTGTTGACCACCAGAGAACTCTAATGGAAAACGACTAAGTACAGTTTCATCTAAACCTACTTGTTTAAGAATGTCGACAATTAGTCGTTTTTTACACTCTTTTTCATTTAAATTGTTTAATGTTTTACGTTCAACTTTCTTGATTTCTAAGAAATCAACAGCATTCTTGTAACCTGCATTTTGTGAGTATCTTCTGTGAATTTCTTCATATATTGTTTTATAAACAAACTCGTTTGATTTTTCAATAGATTGTTCAATTTCACGGCTTGTTTTTATCCAATTTTTAACAAGTGGTTTATCAGGTTCAACTTGAACAACTAATTGATTAAGTTCTCTAAGAACTAACTCATTATAGCGAGTTAAATAAATATATTTTGAGTTTTTTAGATTTGTTAAACCTTCTCCAACAACTGTTTCAACATTTTTATATGGGTTGAGTGAGTTGGTTGGGTCCTGAAAAATCATTTGAACCTTGTTGACCATAAAGTTAACAATTTCTTTATATTTCTTTGTTCACTTAAAGCCTTTATCAAGATTCTTTGGGATAACACGATCAAGGATTTTAATATAGCCAAATGTGTGTGGGGTTAAGCCAATTATTGCTCTTCCCGTGGTACTTTTACCACTACCACTTTCGCCAACTAAACCAAGAACTTCACCGTCATAAATATTTAAATTTAAGTCTTTTATAGCACTGAATTTTTTTGTACCAAAACCATAATCTACATCTAAGTGCCTAATTTCTACAAGAGGTTTTTTATCAGGATATGCATTAAGCATTTCATCAGTCCCTTGCTTAATTTCTCTTGCAAGTGACTTAGCAAATTTTCGCTTTTCAATGTAATATTTAGGCATTTTTTTCTCCTGGTTTTTTAACTTCAGTACTTTGTTTAATAGCTTTTTCCTCTTCTCTTTTTGCAATTAGCTTTTTGACCAATTCATTATTTTCATAGGCTTTTTGGACAAATTCATCATAAACTTTTTGGCTTACATATTTATCATCACCATAAATCGAGTTCATTTGATTTTCATATTTATCTCAAAGTCTCTTAATAATTTTTGGTGGTTCATATTTTGACACATTTTTATTAAGCAAATTACTCTTAACAAAATGTGTTGTTGAAATTTGATAATAAGGAGACTCTTCTTCAAAATCAATACCTAATGCATAATCATTTCTAACTGCAAATG
The DNA here is from genome assembly GCF_024498215.1 of Mycoplasmopsis caviae. Taxonomy (NCBI): domain Bacteria; kingdom Bacillati; phylum Mycoplasmatota; order Mycoplasmoidales; family Metamycoplasmataceae; genus Mycoplasmopsis; species Mycoplasmopsis caviae. The sequence continues at coordinate 915,477 of NZ_CP101806.1, forward strand.
CATCACCTTTAATATTATTTAAGTTAGAAGGAACAGCACCTCTAATAACTTGAAGTTTAGAGTCTTTGTTAAAGTCAGGCATTGAAACAATTAAACCTCATGTATATGGATGCTGTGGATTTTGGAGAATTTCTTATTTCGTACCACTTTCAATTATTTGGCCAGCATACATAATGTTAATAAAGTCTGAAATTGAGGCCACAACACCAAGATCATGTGTTATAAATGCTATTGCAATTTGAAATCTCTCTTGGAGTTCTCTAATAATATCTAGAACTAAGGCCTGCACAGTTGGGTCAAGAGCTGTAGTAGGCTCATCCATAACCAAAATTTTTGGTTTCAATGAAACAATTGCAGCTATCGCAATTCTTTGGATCATACCACCTGATAATTCATGTGGATATAAATTCATAACTTTTTCTGGGTTATTAATCTTGGTCATTTCCAAATATTTAATTGCTTCTGCTCTAGCTTCTTTTCTAGTTTTAACAATTTTATTAATAAGCATACCTTCAATGATTTGGTTTCCAACTTTCATAGTTGGATCCAAAATTGACATTGGGTTCTGGAATACAGCACTAACTACACGGCCTCTAAGTTTAGATTTTTCTCAATTATACATTGTAAAATTTTGAACTTCTAAGCCGTAGAGTTTAATTTTACCTGATTCAATAATTGAATTTGAACCAGTTAGTCCATATAATAAGGAAGTAATAACACTTTTACCGCTGCCACTTTCACCAATAATTGCATGCACCTTACCTTCATATATTTTTAGCGACGGTCCCCTTAGGACTAGATTTTTTTCTTTTGGATTAGCTGGGTTTCTAAATGTAAGATAAATATCTTCAATTTCCGCAGCTACTTTCGTTTCTGTACCAAAAACATTTTCAACCTTTGCTTTCTCAATATATTGAGCAAAATCAATATCTTTTTCTTCTTGTTTTTTGCGAATATGTAATCACTCACCTATTTTTTTGCCTGCCTTCACTACATTCTTACCAAAGTTAATTCAAGCATCCTTAAAACTTCTTCAAAATGAATTTTTAGGATTACCTTTTACTTCAAACAAATCCAGTGGTGCTGGTTTGTTTTCATAAATAACTGGTTCTCTAAATAATTTTGAATACCCTCTGTTTTTTTCTTTTGTACTCATTATCTTTGTCTTAGTAAACTATCTTGTACAGCAGCAGACATTAATTGAATGCTTGTTGTTACAATAATTAACATTGTTGAAGGTATTAAAACATAACGAGGAAATGTAGTAAAGATTTTTGAACCATCATTGATTAAGTTACCTAATGTAGGTATATCTTGAATTGATAGCCCAATAAAGGCAAGTGAAGTTTCTGAAAGAATAATTCCTGGAATATGGAAAACAATTTCAGTAACAAGAAGTGGAACAACCACAGGTAAGTAGTTAAGCAAAATTTTATAAGTTGGTGTTCCTAAAATTTTTGAGGCACTAACTCACTCGAAGTTTTTAGCACGTAATACTTGAGAACGCATTTGGTTTGCTATTCCCGTTCATGAAGTGAACGTTAGTGCAAAAACAATAACTCAAAATGTTGGCTTAAGAATAATTGTAATAACAATAAGAATAATAATCGATGGCACGTTTGAAATAATTTTAATAATGAATGTCATTATTTTGTCAAATACTCTAAAATGCCCCATCATAATTCCAATTGTTAAACCAACAAAAACCTGAATAAATGTAGCTATAAAAGCTAAGGCAAGTGAGTAACGTAAGCCTCATCAAAGTCTTGCTCAAATGTCACGCCCTAGTGCATCAGTACCAAAAATGTGGCCTTCACTAAAAAATATCAAATATCTTTTTGAAACACTAACTGTGTTTGGATCGCTAGTTGTAAAAGGTAAGAATATTGCAAGAATAATCAACAATGAAAGTGTCATAAAGCCGAAAACTCCAGCACTTGAACGACTGAAACGATAAAAGAATTCAACGAATGGTTTCTTTTGCTTATGCATTGAAGATGTTTCATGAAATTCAAGTAGGTTACCAATAATTTCTCATTTTTTGTAATTAAGCGGTTGAAGTAAAGGATCAGGAGCTAGTTCTTTGCCGTGAATGTTGTTAGGACTTTGAGCACTTTGCTTTATTCTTTCTGCTCTTCTTTCACGGCGTTTTTTTGATTTTTCCGCAATTGTTTTGAATAAATTCATAGCATCCTTTCTATCTTCTTCTTACACGTGGGTCAATGATACGGTATAGAGCATCACGACAAGCATACGAGAGAATTGTAATTAATGAGAATAATGTAACCATAAATAAAATGATATTGTAGTCTTTTGAAGTAATTGCTTGGATTAATAAACCACCACTACCTGTTATAAAGAAGATTTGCTCAACAAAGATTGAACCAATAAAACTACCAAAAATAACAACAGGGAAAAATGTGGCAATAGGAAATAGTGAAGGTTTAAGTGCATGTGTTCAAACAAAACGTCTTTTTGTTAAACCTTTTAAGTAGCAGAATTTAGCGTGTTGCGAGTTGAGTTCTCTATTTAATTCCGTACGTATATATTTAATATAAACAATAATTGAGCTTAAACTTAGTGCTAATCCAGGCAGGATATATGTTGCTATGTCTAGTTCATTAAACAAATATGGAAGATTTACGCTTCGGCCTATTAATAAGAGTAATAAGGCAAAAACAAGCGATGGAATTGATGAGAATACTGAAACAATTAAAGTTGCAATATGGTCAGGTAGTTTATCTGGGTTCATACCTACATAAACACCTACAGGTATTCCTATAACTAAGGTTAAAAACACAGCAAAAATACCGATCATAAAACTTTTTAGGAATCTAATTCACACAAATGAATTGATTTTTTGACCTGGGAAAACTGAAAGCGAAATTCCAAAATCAGCTCTTAGTAAGTTTCCAAGGTAAATTCAATATCTTTGATAAAGTGGCAAATTTAGTCCGTATTGAGCTTCAGCAGCTTGTCGAGCAGCATCATCTAAACCGGCTGAAATGGTTGTTGAACCTGGGACCGAATTAATTAGGAAGAATGTTATTGTAATAACAACTCAAGCAATAAGCAAGAATTCTAAAATCATTCAGGAAATTTTCAATAGAACTTTAAGTGCAGGTGATTGAACATTGAACAATCTTGCTCATCATCTGATGTCTTTTTTGGCCTTACCACTAAAATCTACATCCCGGTTGTACAGGTTAATTTTCTTTATATCTAATTTACCTGTGAAATATTGGGGATCATTTTTTTTCTGCATATAACTCCTTATTATGATTTTATATTGGTTGGCAATGTTGCTCTAGGAGGTCTTGCCACATCATAAGCATATTGTAATGAATAAGTAAATAAGTTTTCTGTTCCATTAACTCTTGAGATTTCTCAGTATGTATCAACTTCCATTAAAGGTACAACTGGTGCCGCATCACGAACAATTTTTTCTAATGCAGTAATAATACCAAAAGCACTTTGTTCAGTTCAACCTTCAGTTTTTTCACTTTCGCTAAATTGGTTTGAGAAAAATCTTAGATATCTTTCAGTAAATTTGCTTATTGATTCATGTTTTTCATTTGCTTCATCAACATAAGTTTTTCTAAACACTAACTCAACAATTTTGTTTCAGTGTTTTTCTTCTAAATTTAGCCTATCAATTGTTTGCTTTACTAAATCAGGCTTTGTTGAAGATAACTGTTGTGTATTTTTGTCTCAAATGTAACCTAAATCTTCAAAATATGCTTGGTATGTTCAACTGCCTGCGGGGTTATTTCTAAAACCAGTGGTTTTTTGGTTAGCTTTATCAATTTCATCTGGTTTGAAGAATACTTTTACATAACTATAACTATCTGAGCCAAAGGTATCAAAGTTTCGATAAATTAAGTCATATTTACCTGTGGTTCTAAAATCTTCATAAACGTTTTCTGGTAAACCTTGAACATCAATTGATACAAAACCATCAAAAGCTTTCTTGACAAAATCTTTAAGTGCAATACCTGCATTTTGTTGCTCATCTGTTGAATTTGAAATATATTTAAGTGTAACGTTTTTAAGATTTGGGTGTTTATCCTTAAATCTCTTCATATAAGAGCGAGCAACTTCTAAATCATAACCCTTATCAGTACGATCTACGTGCTCGTTATTATATTGTTTTGCCAAGTGATCAACGTGGTTGTAATTTTGAATTGGGAATTGTTTATCTGAAACCTTTGTTCTCATAAAGTCGTGATCAAAACCAATTTCAATAGCATCACCAAAACTTGATGAACCTTGACCAAATGCAGTTCAAGTAATAACTGGGAATGATGAGTTTCAACCTACTATGTTAAGCATTTCGTTACGGTTAATTGCAAAATATAGAGCATTACGTAAATCCTGGTCATTAATAAATGAATTAGCGTTGGTTTCTTTATCTAAGTTGAAAGCTAATGCAATAGTGCCAAAGCCAGATGATTTTTTCATAAATGGACGATAAGTTCTATTAGTTCAATAATTAATTTGTTGAACTGCTGGAATCTTTGTAGCAGCTATATAACCATCATCATACATTGCTGAGTTGATATTTGGATCCGAACTAAAGAAAATCTTAATTGAATTGCTAATTGTTTTAGCAGATGAATAATAAGTATTATTCTTAACAAGTTTCATGTAACCTTGAGGTCCAAGCACTATATCTTTAATATAGAAAGGTCCATTGGTTAAAAATTTTGAATTGTCTAGTCCAAATTCAGTAATTCCGCCTATACTTTCAACGAATCTTCTATTAACTGGAATTAAGTTTGATTGAATATCAGTGTATGCATTGTTAAGAGAAGTAGGTTCATTACTGTCATATTCGACTCTTAATGAGTATTCATCCAGAGCAAGCACTCTATTTTTCATATATTTTCTTGAATCAAGTGTATTAACAAAATCATTATCAAGTGTGTTGTTGTTACCATAAAGTTTGTTGACAGCCATATTATATTCATTAATATCAGTATCAGTTGAAATATCATCACTTAATCTATCTTTTAATTTTCTAGCATCTTTAACAAGTGATTTAAATAATGTATCTGAATACTCTTGTCGAGGATCAAAATAAAGATATTTACGAATTTTTGTTGCAATTCTTTGTGGTATTGTCTTTAATTCTTCTGCACTGTGTTTATTTAATGAATACTCAGGGTTAGGTAACATAACTGTTGTAATTTCATCATTAGCATTAAAGTCAGGCGAGTAAGGAATAGCAGCCAAAATTGTTGCATTATCATAATTTCAATACATACGACCTGAATAAAGACCAAGGTTGAGAGCTTCTTTTTTAATTTTTTCAACTTCTTCCTTGTCTGCATCATTTTCTAGTTGACTAGCTCATGGTTTGTAGTTTGGATTTAAGACATCATAAACCCATTGGCCATTTTGCTTGATTAATTCAGGATAAGCAAAAGGGTTTGTGTAAGCTTTTTTATGTTTTTTGATGTATTCTTGTTGAGCATCAATAAAGTTGCTACTTGCTCTAAATTTTCTTTGTAAAACACTTGTTTGCTTTTGACTACCTGTGTTAATGTCAAGAATATAGTGCATAGCATCAATATAATCATCAGCTGTAACTAGATCACCATTACTTCATTTACTTTCTCCTCTATTTAATGTTAGATGAAGAGAAAGTATTTTATTATTTTTAGTCATAACAACACTAACCGGTTGATATTCAGACTTATCTGAACTAATTGTCCCTGGTGCTGAACCAAATTGATCTAATGGATAGTAACGACCTGATGATTGTTTTGGAACTTCATTATTTTTTAAATAATCATCCATAGAATTACTTTTATCATCGTTACCATAAATACCCATAGGAATTTCAGGTAAGTTTAAAATTCTTTTAAGAGAATCATTTGGTCCGCTTTTTAGTGGGCTTTCTACTATTGATGGTAAAACTTTTGATACAGAATTAAATTTCAAGTAATTTAAGGAGTTAATAGGTTCAGTTACAAGACCGAGATTGTAGTCTACTTTTTTATTTTTTGTATTGCAACCACTACTACATGAAATTGTTGCAAAACTAGTTATTCCAATTGTACTTATACTAGCAAGAGAAAGTATTATTTTATTTTTTTTCATTTGTCTAAACCTCCTGTTTTATAGTATTTTTGGTTAAATAACTCCATTAAATTGATCTTGAACTCTAAGTCTAAAATTACCATCTGCATCTTTATAAATTGATATAGGTGCTTGTGAAAATGTCTTACCGTTTTCTGCAATTGATTCTCATTTTCCTAGGTCTGCTTCTAGTGCTTTACTACCATATACATCTGATGCAAAGTATACATAGTATTCTTCATTAGTGTCAAGTAATCTATTTCTATATCTTGACATAATTCCATAATCTGAAACTCATGCAACAAAACCTGTACCTTTTTGATGTCCATTTTTGTCGCTAAAGTTATAAGGTTCATCACTTAAATAGTGTCTTACTTTTTCACCATTTTGATGTCTTTCTTCATTATTAATTTGTTGTTCTTTGTAATAAAACATATTGCTTGCATTTTGTTTTGTAATTCTTAGTGTCTTAACTTGACCAGTTCTTACATTTTTGAATGCTAAATAATTTGCTTTGTCAGCAACTGCACTTGACAAGTAACCAAACATTGCCACAGCATCTTTGTCAGAATCTCTTCAGATACCGCTAATATTTCTTCGTCCAACACCTTGTGATTGAATATAGTATTGTCAATAAGCTCTAGCACGTGTTTTAACGCGTTTACCTTCTAAGTCATTAATTCTAATAGTATCATCAACAATGTCCTTACCTTCATCATCATAAAGTTTGAAGTCTAAGAACTCACGATATCATCTATCCTTAAATCATCCATTGTTAATTGTTTGGAATTTTCCAAAATAGTTACTACTGTAATTTTGACCATAAATAATGTTGTCACTATTAGCAAAGAATCGCTCAATATGTCTAGTATTTAGAATTCTTGCTCTTCTCTTTTCTTCATCATTTAAAAGAGATTCATAATCAATAAGTGTATCTCTAATTCCTGCACTATTTTCGTTACCTCTAAATTTAATTAGTAATTCTAATCATTTAGAAGTTGAAGCACCATCAACAACATATTCAAGTCCAGTATTAGCTTCACTAAGACCGCTTAGATATGATGGCATATTACCAAAATTGCTTGTTGCTGGACTATAAGTAATTTGTAAGTTATCACGGTTAATAACTTCAGCAAAGTTATATGTATAGTCTGTAAAGAATTCATTAAATTTACGTTCAGTTTTTGAACCATAGTAATCTAAAACATCTTGAGATGGTTTAATTTTCTTAATCATACCTTTTCCAAGTGTAATTAAAATACTATAAACTAAATTGTCATTTTCAAGCATTTTACCAACTGTTTGTGAAGTATATGTTGAAGTTTTACCATCAAAAATTAAAGCATCAAATAAGTTAAATTGATTTAATTGTGCATTTCATTCATTAGCCTTGTCTTCATAGGCTTTAATATATTCTGTCAGCGAAATTTCAAGTTTTTTGGCTTCAGGATTTATTGTGTTAAGTGTTGCACTTCTTAAATCACCATAACCATGAGCTTGGTCAAATACTCAACCATATTCAGGATTCTTTTTAACATCATCAATTGTAATATTTGACATTAACATTGCTAAGTTTGAATTTGAAAATCTAAACATAATTTCATTAGCAATTTCTTGCTCATTATTGTTGTCTACAAGTTTTTGGTAGAAATCTTTGTCCTTTTGTTCTAATAACTTATCCTTAGCAATTGCATCATTAAGACCAGTAATAAATTTGGCAAAATCAACCTTGCCTTTTACATAGTTAACATCTCAATTTACAGTCTTGGTATTTTTGTCTAATTTGGCTTTTTTAAGGTCTACTGAGACAAATTCAAGGAATTTTTTATAGTCTTTGAATTCTACTTGATCTCCAAAACTTTTTTGACTATTTTCCTCAGAATAGAATGAGTTATATAGACTCAAGTTTGGATGTTTTTCAACAACTCTTCCATTAATCTTCATTAATTTAACATTTGGATTACGTTTTCCGTTTGGAAGAATTTGCAATGGAGAATTACTATCATCAATAGCAAATCATAAATGTTTATTTACATCATTACCAATGAAATCACTCGTGTATTGTGAATATCACTTCAACATCTTCTTAAGTTGTAAGAATTCCTCAAGATGTTTCACTTGATCATAGAAGAAAATATTTTGGAAAGCGTTTGCTAATTTAATATTTGGTAAATATTGATGATCTTTGTCAACATGAAGTATGTAACCCTCGCCACTGTTAACAAGGTTATTGAATGAGTTTCCTGCAGTATTCATAGCAAACATTAAACTAGTTAAATTTTCTTGTTGACCAATTACACTAGCATACTTTTTAATATTTACATACATCGAACTTTGTGGTAGTCTTACTCCTGGAGCAACCTTTAAATTACCTTTTTCATCATAGTAAGGTAAAGGTGCATTAGCATCTTTTAAACCACCATTTTCATGATCTCTATTTGTAACAAATGCTTTATAAACTAAATCATTGACCTTGTCAATTCAGAAATCACCACGACCAAACAATGTGTTTAAGTAACTATTTGAAATAATAACTTTCGGTTCTAAACTTAGGTCTGTATCTAAATTATCTCAACCTCTTATGCTGAATTTTTCAACAATTAAACTTTTAACTGTTTCGATGATTGACTTAATTTTGCTGTTTACATATTTTAGAGCATTAGCATCATAATAAGGAGAAGTTTTATCATTGAAGTCAAGATTTAGCGGGACATTAATAACTGGTGTGCCATCAGCATTGAACATCAAGACTTTGTTAATTTTGATGTAATTTCCATTTGCGTCTTTTTCACCTTCAACAACCTTAGGTATTAGTTCGCCATTAACTTCTTCAAATTCAACTTTGTTGCCTTTACCATCTTTTAGAATGCCTTTAAGTATTTCAAGACTACCTGGTTTAAAGACATATCTTTTCTTGGTGCTGTCTCAAACCATATACTTAGCAGTACCACCAGTAAGTGATGGGTTAATTGTACCTGAATGGTGGTCAAGTGAGTTCATTAGCCACAAGTTAAAGACAGTTAGAAGCTTTTGATCATTTGGATCACTTAAGCCATTTGCATCTCTACGAGCTTTAGTGGCTTCCATTAGTCCTTGGAAGTTTTGTAAGAAACGACGTTTGTTGTTTTTTAGTGTAGCAATAACATCATCTTGACTAAGTTTTGTACCTCAAATATCTTCTTCTTTTTCATTTTCGTATTTTAAAACCTTTTTGCCATCTTTATCAATCTCAATCTTAGGAATTCCAAAAGTTATATATTCACCATAATCAATAACAACATTATTACCTTTTAGTAATCTTGTTGTATTTAATTGTAAGTGAGTTCTAGCTTTTAGATAAAGATTAAGAGCATCTTTTGAATAGTAGTTGTCAATACGTGGTGTTGCACCCGGAGTAAGGGCTGAAACATAGATTGGTTTTTCGCCCTTATTACCTAAATCATGTGCACCATTTAATGTAATATGGTGTCCATATTCATGGGCTCCAACAAATTTTAAAAAGTCAGTTGAAATACCTTTGAAGTTTGGATCACTCATCTTAAGAATAGCTCATAAACCAACACGTGTATCTTTGGTAAAACCTAAATATTTGCCATTTTGAACACTAAATTCCATCACACCATCTTCATTAATTTTACTTACAAGGTGTTCACCCTCAAGTCACTCCCCTGCATAAGGTACTTCACGAAGTAGTGTGCTTGTCATATCTTCATAAGCATCAACAAAAACACTGTAACCTTTAACACTCTTGCCAAATCTGTCGCGAATGTTACCTTCTTCTCTTATTAGTGTAGGTGTAATTTGTTTTTTGAAGTTTGAAATATTGAATATTGCATTAACAACTTTAAGTCTCTGGTCTTCAACACTGGCATCAAGATTGAATTTAATATACTTTTCAGTATAAATTTTACTGTAGGCTAAATCTGGATTCTTGGCAATGTTTCTTAATGTAACAACAAGTTTTGATTTATCTTTTTCAACATTACTTAATTTAACATAATAAATATCTTTATTAGCTTCCTTAATTTTGTCTGCTTCAATTAGTTTCTTGCTTGCTAAAATATCAAGCAATTCACTTTTGCTTTTAGCAACAACTAAATCATCAGCATTAACAAGTTCATCGCTGTTGTTAGCATATAATTCTTTTTCACGACCTTCAAGTTGAATTTCTCTAATTCTTGCATCAATTAATTTGCTAATTGAGTCCTTAAGTGCGTTTGTTTTGTGTTCGCTTGCTTTTGAGTATGTATCAATGCTTGGGTTTAGAAGTTTTAAATATTTATCATTAAATGAGACTAAGTAGTCTTTAGCAGGTTTTAGAATAGAATCAACTTTTTCTATTTGCTTAATGTATTTTTTAATATTTTGGTTAAATACATCTTGAAGTCTTTGAGCCACAGCACCTGAAGCACTACTTATATCAAAAAGTAATTCTTTTGTGATATTAACTTCATTTATTCCAAAAGCAACTTTTGCTTTGTTTAATTTTTCAGCCAATGTTGATTCAGAACGACTTGTAAGATATTTAACAGCTAGTTTTAGAGAAGCAAGTTCCTTATGTTTATCATCTCTTTGAGCTAAATAAGGTTTTAGTTCTTGACTAATCTTAATTTTTTCTTCTCTTGAAGAGGCTGTGGCAATCTGATCTGTGTAAGTTTTAATAGTTTGATCAAGTGCTTTGATTTCATTTTCAACTGTTGTAACTTTTGTATTAGTTTCACTTAATTCAGCTTGAATTTTAGTTAAATCTTGGCTTTGGGCTCTTGCTTGTTCAATATTAACTAGTTTCATGAAAGCAATTTTTGCTCACTCTAAACCTTTGTTATTCTTAAATTCGCTATTAGTTAAAATAGCAGAAAAATAAGTTCTTAGTGCAGCAAGTGATTGTTCATTTTCTTTGGTATAAAGCAAGGCATCAATAGTTTTTTTGAAACCTTCACTAATCATTTGCTTGTATTTTTCAAGACTTTCATCCTTACCTGTTGCACTAAATTGGTTCTTAATTGCTTCAAGTTTCTTGGCATTAACTTCTTCCAACAATTTTGAAATTATTGGATCATTAATGTAGTTGCTTGAAAATAGACTTCTGGCTTTTGATACAAATTCAGAAAACATATTTTCAATCATATCTAGATATGGCTTAACATCTTGGTGATCTAAAATATTTTTAGCTTTCTCAACTAAGTCAGTAGTCATTTTTTCAATTTTTCTAATTTGTTCTACTGCTTCAATTAAAGTTTTATCTTGATCTAGTGCAAGTTGGTTTTCGATACCTTCTATGTTGTTGATTATGAATGTAACACCATCTTTTGTGTCTGCTAATGATGTTATTTTTGCAACTAACTCTTCATATTCACTAACTACATTTGTAGCACGCTCAGCTGAAATATAACTCATTACACCTTTAGCATAAATTCTATTTATGTAAGTTTGACTAAATTTATCAACAACTTTTAAATATTCTGCTTTTGCACTATTAAGTGCATCTAATTCGCTTTGTAAACCGCTGCTTACAAGTGCTTGTTTAGATTTTTCTTTCGCTTTGTTGAGTTCGCTGTTGTTGTCTTCAATATCATTTTTAGCCTTATTTAATTTCTTGATTAATTCATCATTAAAATATGAAGACTTAACTTTTTCTTCAAGTTCAATTATCAAATTACCAATGTTTTCATTTTGAGTCTTATCAACTTTATTGATTAATGTATAAGGTGGCATTAACTTTTCAAAGTAAAGATTACTTGAAGATAGTTCTGCAAATTTTGAATTTTTTGCATCTAATAATTTTTGAATTTTTTCAATTGCTTCTTTATGTGGAGATGTTTGAATATTTTGAAGTATATTGTACAATGACTCTTCATTTTTGTATTCAGCATTAAGTTTAGCATAAAGGGCTTTATCTTTTGCAATTTGAGCTCTTAGGTCAGTTAATTTTTCACCTTTTTTCGTGATGCTTAATTGTTGTTCAAATTCGAGATTGAACTCGCTAACATACGAACGTCAAATACTCTTGAATTGGATTAAATATCTTCTTGTTGTATTATCAAGTTTGTAAACGTTGTCTTTTTCAACTGATTGTAATCTCTTTAAGAATGCATCATCAAAGTCAAAAACATCTCTGTACGAGTGGGTATTGCTTTTAATACCTTTTGTAATTTCGTTGTGTCTTGCAACAAGACTTTCAAACTCTAATTGTAATTGAATTAAGTGTCTAATGGTGTTTCTTAATCCATCTGCACTCTGAGTTAGCCTTGAAATAAGAACATGAATTTCAACTTTTCGCTCGTTTGTTGTAGTTGTTTTTTCATATTCTTCTTTAAGATTTTGAGTTGTCTTATTTAATTCTTCAAGTGTTTTGTTATGTTTTTCAATTGTTTCTTTTGCACTTTTTGAAACTAATTCAAGGAATTTTACTTTTTCTTCATAAATATCTTTTAGTCTTTCCTTTGCTTTCTTGGTTACTTGTATACCACTACCACTAGCCCCCCCCCGAGTTATAAGTCATTTCAGCTTCAAAAGCTGCATTATATTCAGTAATTAAGGGAATAATTTCATTTTCAGCAGTTTCATACTTTGTTTTTGTTTCTTCTGCTAATTTCTTAGTATTTTCATATTTCTTTTTGAAATCATTCAATATTTCTGCTCAATCACTAAGTTGCTTCATTTCAGCATCTTTGTAATATTTAGCATTTTTGTAAACGTGATCATAAAATGCGTTAATTTGCTCATATGAGCCGTTTTCTTTAAGAATTGCAAGGTATCATTGACCATGAAGATCTGAGAGTTCAACTTCTGCTTCAACAACTTTTTGCAATTGTTGTGGCATTTTATCCTTTTTGTTTGTTTCATATTCTGCAACAATTTTCTTGTATTGTTCAATGACTTCGGCATTATCAAAATTTGCTACTTGTGTAAAGTAGTGAATCTTGAATTTTAAGAACTCAATTTCTCGCTCAACCATATATGACTTATGTCTATTTTTCTTATATTCTTCAAGTAGAGTTGCTTGTTTTTCTGCTTGTGCTTTTGCAAACTCTAAATTCTTTTTAAATCTGTAAAGAAGAATAATTTGGTTTGGATCAATGTATCAAGTTTTATTAGTATCTTTGTCATATTCTTTTACTCATTTAACTTTAAGTTCATCATACTTGTTGGCAACAATAATAAACTCAGCTTGTAATGGTGCTAAATCACTTTTTTGGATTTTTAACTTATCAAGAATTTCAAATCTTTTAACAACTAATTCTTTCATTTCTTTGTAAAGTTTATCAGCTTCATTGCTGCCAGTTGTAATTTTGCTTTCGATTCTTTGATAGTATTTTATGAAGCCCTCTTTTTGGTGTTCACCTTGAGCATTTGGTAATCCATTGAGCACTAAGTTAATGTATTCAACAAGATGCTTGCCATCTAAACTTTTATGTTTAGATGTTATAGCATCAATAAACTCACCACTAGTAAATGGATTTGAACCATGGTTACCTAAAAGCTTGTAACCTTCTGGTAAATGAGTATTAATATCAGTAAAGCCTTTTAGTAAGTTTTTAATACTGTCTTCATTTTCTTTGCCTGAAACAATGTCATGATAATCATTAATAACCTTGTCAAATTGCCTTTTCTCATCAATTTGCTTATTCAATTCATTAACTGTCTTATCATATTCAACCTTAAGGTTTGAATTTTTAGCATTAAAATCATCTTCAAGAGACTTAATCTTCTTAGTATAAACGTAGAAACCATCATTTTTAACTTCATCAACTGTTGTAGATCTAATAAAACCATCAAGATTGTAGAAGTTTCTTCAGTTGAGTTGTGCACTACGTGAAATATCAAGCAATGAATCTAGTGCAATTAATTGGTTAGGTAAGTATGCAATATCTGTTGTATAGTAAATAAAAGGAGTGAATGTTGTTTTTTTGTATGGTTTATTTTCAAAGAAAGGTGTAGTGATTTCTTTGAGTTTTTCGCTATAGTTAAAACGAATTAGGTCAAAACTTGTTGCTAATTCATTTTTGTATACATAAATTGATTTATTTATTTGTGGTTCTAAATCATCAATATTTTTTTCTAATTTTTTGTGTGTTTGTATGTCTTTTTCTTCACTAAATAACTTGTATAAGTGGATAATGTCTCTTAGTGTCTTTAAGACATTTTGACTTAATCCATTCTCAAGTTTTGAGTGCTTTGTTAGAATTTCATTTCATTGTTGTTCTTTTTCAGCAATTTCTTTTTCAAGTTTTTCAATTTCAGATGCTTTTTTAACTTTTGTATCATCGTCTCAAACTTTAGCCTTAGCCTTTGTTAAGTTATCTTCATTAACTTTTAAGGCAGCAGAAATCCTCTTGTGATCACGTTCTGCTCGTTTTTTATCAACTTCAAGATCATCTAATTCTTGTTTTGCTTTTGCTAATTTAGTTTTGATTGTTTGATCATTTGGATTAGATTTTTCTTGCTCTTCAAGTTGTTTAACTTCTTGCTGTTTTGCAGTAAATTTAGCTGTTGCTTCATCTAATTTAGCTTTATCAGTAACTAATTTAGCCTTTTGTTCATTAACCTTAGTTTCGTATTTGTCTACCTCTTTTTTAAATTCTTCCTGTAAACTTAATAATTCAATTAGTTTCTCTAATTGTTTTTTCATAACTTGAATTTCTTGAGCTAGAACACCTGATTCGTTAATTGCATTAATATAAGTGTCAACATCTTTTTCACTAATATTATTCTTTCCAGTAACTTTTCTAATCGATTCAACAAATTCATCCTTAAGTAAACTAACTCTCTCAATCGAGTCATTAAAACCTTTTGAAATGTTAACCACATTAGGATTCTTAACAAACTTATCTTTGTCCTTATAGGTAATATTTTCAAAACTATTAAAAATGTCCATATTTGTGCCATCATTGAATGTAATGTTTAAATGTGAATCTTTTGTTTCATTTTCACTTAAAAGAGGATTTAGAATTTTACGAACATCAACAATTGTTTTTTGAACAAGTGGTGTTGTTTTAACAATATCGCTTAAAACATTAAATTCATCACTGCCCTTGTATTTTTCAAGTGCTGCCTGTAAATTAGCTCTTGCTGTTGCTTCATCTTTACCATAAATTAAAGTTAAATGAGAATCATTTCATTCAAGTCTGCTTAATTCAACATTATTAAAAGCTTGCTTCTTTATTTTGTTTTTTCATTCTCCACTAATTGTTCAAACCTTTTGATTAATTAATGAACGATAGTCAAGAATATTTCTAAAACCATATGTGCTGATTGTTTTAGCTGAATAATTAGCAACCGCATTATAACTTGAAATGTTGGCTAAAAATTCTTTTAACTCAGTTGATGTTAAAAGTTTGCTGTTAACTTTGTAAACAAGAGAATCTTGTGCATTACCTGATCCACGTAATTCTGAATAAATAGGTAATGTACCAAAGAATGCATCTGGGTAGAATTTAATTGTTGTTAGTTCTTTGTTTTTTGTTGAGTGAGAACCAAGAGTAATATTATTACCATGCATTTCAACACCCTTAACAATCGAGAATGACTTAAGTGTAATGATTTCTGGACCTCAAGAAACATTTGTCATAAATCAATTTGAGAATCTTTGAAATTCTAATGGACTAACTGCTTCAATGTATTCATTATAGAAGTTGAATGAGCCATATTTAATGTTCAAAAATGGCAATGCTTTATGTTCTTTGTAATAGTCGTCCAAAAATTTATCAACCGCAACAGTTGAACCATCTTTATTGATAACTTGATTGTTTTTAAAATCAAATTTTGCAATTTCTCTGCTTTTGTCATTTGAAACAAAACGACTTTCAGCCTTATCAACATCAACAAAAAAGTTTCTAAAATCTTTTTCAGAACCAGGATGAGATTTTCCTTGTTTCTCATCAGAATTTTTCGAACATCCATATAGTGAGCCAAAAGTTATTGCCGTTGCAGCAGCTAACACCCCTGCTGAAATAACATATTTAGGTCACACATGAGTACGAAAATTAAATTTTGGTTTTTTCATGTTTTCCTTTCAAGGATATTGCATTGTTATAGGGCATGCAAAAAAATATTTGTTGCAAATTAATTTAAAGTTTTCGATTATTGTGAATTGAAGTTAAATATTCAAAGTAATTGGAAATTTTAGATAATTTGTGACTTTTATTCTAGTTAAACAAAATTGTTTTTTTACCCTTTATTGTATAACAATAATATTAGTATACTAAATTTTTAATAATATGGACGAAAAATATAAAGCGTACGCTTTAACTAAACTTATAATTTTTACCAAAAAGGCTGTTTTATAGTGAGATTTGTCAATTTTTTGAAGTTTATTTTTTGATTTTTCAGCCTTGAAGATTTTATAGTAAAAAATTTGGCTTTTTTTGACTGAAAACTATTATTTTTGAAGATATTATCTTTTGGTCTTTTCATTTCTTATTTTAGACTACTCACATAATTTTTAAATAAGTTTCAATTATCTGAAAAAGCCTATAAAACAGGTTTATAGTTAAATTATTTTATAATTTTGCTTCTTGAGTAAACAATAACAAATTTAGCAAAAACACCATAAATAATTTAATTTATCATCACTGTGAATTCAACAAAATTGACAATAAAAAAGCTGGATAACCCAGCATTTGGTGGAGATGTCGGGAGTTGAACCCGAGTCCACACACCAAGTCAATACCAATACTTTTTACAGTTTATCATTTCTAAATAATCTATATTGCCGAAATGCAAACAACATAGATTTTTGAAACTCTTGCAAGTTTCCGTCTCCCAAAAAACCGATTTTAAAGCCTAGGGAAATATCAGTTTTAAAACCACTTGATCACTATTAACTAAGCGAAAGCAAGGTTTGATTGTGATTGCATGTTTTGTGCAATCATAAGTGAAGAAATATTAACTTCTTCTGCTTTTTCATCTTTTGCGATTATAAAGCCTAGATGCATTATAGTCTGCCAAACTACTGATATTAGTATCACCCAATGCATGTCGAAGCCATTACACCCCCATGCGAAAATATTATATAATATTTTGTTCATAAAAGTTGTTTTTTTTAATATACTAATGGTTTTATTTTATTTTGTCCACCCTGTTTTTATCTTTTATTTTGTCCATTTTTAGGTTTCAATTATTATTTTAAAAAAGGAGAATTTAAATTATGGAAAATCTTGTAATTAAAACCAGATTTCAAGCAGTTGATACAGGTAAAACAACTGATTATGAAGATAAAAAAAATTTTAGATTTAAAAAAATTCAACAATATTGAAATAGACCAAATGCCGAAATATCAAAAATATTAGGAAAATTGGGTTGTAGAACATCAACAAAAACAATTAAAAGATATAGAAATCAAATATTGATTGCATCTACAAATAACCAAGATGCAATCAGTATATCACATGGTAATAAAAATAAACTTAGGGGTGTGAAAGTAAGTGATTCAGTTATTATTGATTTAACTAATAGATATTATGAATTAGTGGAACATATTGAGAAAATATCAAAGGGTGATCTTAGTGTAGCATTGTTGCATTTTTACAATAATGAGACTTACTAATGATGAAAAAAATTGTTGCCTTTCACTACCTTTTATAAAAGAATGCTTAGACTTGGTTATTGCAGTTCATATGCAACGAGAAAAGTAAAAAATGAGTTAAGAGAAGAAGAATGTTTTTAGAAAACGGTCAAGATATTTCTAAAATCGAGGCACAGTTTATTAAAATTTATGAAAAATTCTAAATAAAAATCCATTAAAAGGTGTTTACCAAAATAAAAGTTCTGACTATGATTTTGGGCAAATTATTGAAATTGATGCAACACCACTTCATCTTTTTGGAGAAAGTAAGAAGTACCATATTTATAATGCTTGTTGATGCGGCAACAAAAAGTTTGTTAGCAATCTGAATTGACATTGAGGAAACAACAATTGGGTATCAAAATCTTCTAACACAATTATTTAGAAGGTATGGCATTCCACAAGTAATAATAACGGATAGAAGAAGAACTTTTTGAGGTTCAGATAGTACAAGAACAAGTATGGAAGAAGCGCTAAATGCAAGAGGAATTGAACTTATAACAAGCGGCAATCCAAAGGCAAAACCAAATGTTGAAAGATCATTTTGAACATTGCAAAGATGAATAGGAACATTCTTTCATACAAACGGAATCAACTGTTTTGAAGACTTTTTGGGAAAAATTGAACTTTTAATTGATGAATACAACAAGCAATTTAAAAAGGACAAGGCAGTAAGTAAAAACCAAATGTTTTTAGAAAGCCAAATACTGAAATTTTTGAAGAAGAAATGAATCTTGTAATTAAAAGAAAAATAGTTAATCATACTGTGAGATATGACAACAAATATCTTGCTCCATTTGATAATAATGGTGCTAGGGTTTCTATGTTTGAAAGTGGAGAGGCAAAACTTATGGTAACTCCTGAAAATAAATTATTCTTTGTTGAGGGAAAAGAAAATATGAAGCCAAAGTACCAAAAGGAAATGAACTGAGCGCAATCGATGTATATGCAATATCAAAAAATCTTGATCCACAACATCAAGGTGTAAGAGTTACAATTAAAACCATGCTTCATAATAGAACATGAACATACAGTACATTTGAAAAACTTGAAAATATATTTAAGAATTCTGCAAAGCCAAACAATAAAGACATTGAATTTATTAAAAAACTATTAAGTGAAAATCTTGAAAAGTTAAAAGATATTACAAAAGAAATGAAGGAATTTATTGACGCTAATTACAAATCATTTAAGTAAGTTTTTCTTGTTTCTTCTTTTTTAAAAAGAAGAAAGCCTATCTTAGCAAGACAAAAGAAGTTTTACTTCTTGAGACCGACATGTCTTAATAAGAGCCAACGGCTCAATACTTATTAAATATGTTATTTTTATTTCAATCAACAATTTGTTTGTTGATTGAAGAATATTTAAAAGAAATTAACAAATGATATCAATCCCCAAAAGTTATGCAAAAAACTTTAGGATTGAAGACAAAATGAATTAATTAAAAGCAACTTCTTAATGATGTTGTATGTTTTAATATGCAAAATTTTAAAAAATGTAATTTAACATTTAAAAAAACGCAGTGAACCTTAATGTTGTACACACAAAAACAAAAAAATAACACATTTTTTGCTGTTTTAGTTAAAAAATAGCCAAACTTTTATGTGTTTTGGCTATAATTTTTACAACCTTAAAAATTGGACAAAATAGAAGAAAATTATCATCATAAAAGTTGTTTTTTTTAATATACTTTTTAATACTATGAAGAAAAATAAGATATTTGGAATCGAGAATTGTTTTAAGCACCTTGAATACAAGGATGATTATATTGATTTGCAAAAAATTGAAATCTATGACAAACACAAAACTGCAATCTTAATTACTGATAAAAATAATGATTTAACTGGTTCAAATTTCTATGACAATGTTCTAAACAACAATTTAAATGTCCTATCTTATTTTTCAAAAAATCTTAAAAAGGACCCTAATTCAACTTACTGAGATATTGAGTTCAATAATAAAGTTAATAAATTTGATGATGTTGCTTTTTTTAATATGGCTGAGCGTGTTGAACAATTCTCACAATATCCGCTTGTTTTTAAGGCTGACGAGTTAGAAGAAAACTACACAAAAAGTAAAGAACGCATTGATGAATTAAACAAAACAATGAGCAAATATCTTTTTCCAATTCGTCATTTAATATTAAATTTGCTAGCAGAAGAAGCTGACTCACTATTAGTAATTTATCAGGACTATGAACGTAATTTTAATAGTATTTTAAATAAAGTAAAAAATAATGCAAGCCAAAAAGTTTTTAGTAAATTACAAGAAGATTTAGAAGAATTAGAATACTATCAAGATTTATTTTTAGAAGAACAATTAAGCATAACATTAAAACTTTGAGACGAAATTTTTAATAAATTTCTTTTTTTCTATAATGCATCAAAGTCAAATATTGATTATTTAGGTGATGAACAAATAATTAATCTCAAAAGAAGGTTAGATTACTTAATTAAGATGAGAAAAACATCAAAGAAAAGTGTTGAAGATACTTTGATAATTAGGGATATAAAAAATGATATTTTAGCTCTTGATGAGATGGTAAAGGAACTAAGTTACAACTCTGAACAAAAGATTAAGTATTTTGCCTTTAGATACAAAATAAGTGCAGAAATTGACTTATCTAAAGCTAATTATTTTACTCGTGAAAGTTCTCAAGTACAAATATTAAACAAAAGATATTATGTAAAAATGTTTGCTTATAAATTATTGAAAAGATATAAAAAATGCTTTAAATATTTAAAAGCAGAGGAAATAGATGAGCTACAAAAAACATTAGATACAACTATTAAATTATTTATAAGCAATAGTCTAGGAAATATAACTTACGGTGCTAAAAACTTTTCAATAAAAAAAATAAAGAAGATTCTAAAAAATGAATTTTATTTTAATGTTGATAGTTACAAGATGAGATCGAAAAATAACTTTAATACAATAAAAGAACTTAAGGATGAGTATCAAAAATATATTGCAATTATAAAAAACAGAATTCATGGACATTACTTCAACACAGTTCCAGAGCGTTCTATAAAAAATACTAAGGAAAAATTAATTAATGCACAAAGTGAGCACAATTGAAAACTAAACAAGATTCAAAATGAATATTATGCAGCACTTAAATCAAATGAAAAATTATTAAATTCATATGATTCAATGTCCCTAATTAGTCAAAATGTCATGAAAAAAAATAAGAAGATTAAAAACAATTTAAAGTTTAAACGTGTTTTTGATAGATCTATTAGTGACAATGACATTAGTAGAATCAAAAATTTTGAATTAGGTTTAAAAAAGTTAATGGATAAATTTAATTTATTTGATTTTGTTTTTAAAAATTTAATTGAACTTAAAAAAATTATCGGTTCAAACAAGAAAATATCATCAAAATTGCTTAATCAATTTGACCGACTAAATAGATTAATTGAAATTTTTGAAAAATCATCAATTAGCGCAAAAAGTTTAATTAAACCTTATGAACATATTTCAAAAATTAATAAATTGAAGATGAATTTTATTTCCTCTATTATTAAAAAACCGACCCTTATTTTTATAGCTGATGATCCAAATATTAAAGATCAAAAGTTAAAATTTGAATTCCTAAGGTCAGCATTTGAACTATGCAAAGAAAGTGAAATTAATGTTGTTTTTGTTACACAAGATAAAAACATAGTCGAAAATAGCGAATTTGATTATGTTTATTTAGTAGCAAATAATAAGGAAGTTGAATTCGGAAATCTTAGTGAAGTGTTAGGTAATACAATTAACCCTGAGGCTAAAAGCAGAATCAATGACCAAGAAATATCTCAGGAAATAATAAGAAACCAAAGAGAATTTGTCTTTAGTGATATTTATGATGTTGATGAAGAGCATTATATAATTACACCACCTAAATACTTTAAGCTATGAATGCAAGGCCATAAAAATGAAAATAAATCACTTTTGGTTAGTGATGAACAAAGCCAGGAAAAAACAATTGAAACACAAATTAATGATTTAAAGAATCCACTTCTTGAAAAGACTGTTTTAATTGCATCGCTTGATCCAAAAGAAGTTAAAAAAAGTAAACATCTTGATCAAACTTTTACTCAAGAATTAAAAATAATTCAAGCAACTTTTGGTGATAATGAATCAACTAATTCAAGATCTTCAATAGATATCGATTCACTTGATGATTTATTTTAGAATTCATATAAATCTATTTTATAGCACTTTTAGTCAAAAGTAAAAAATAAACTTTTGGTTCAAGTGGCAACAAGAGAGTACAAAACTATAAACAAAAATGCCTTGCTTAATTAAGGCATTTTTAAAACTAAATTAATTTAAAGGCAACTAAAACTAAAATTGTAATAGCAGCTGCCATCAATGTCCCCATAACCACTAATGCTGCAATTAGTTCTTTTGAAAATTTCTTTTTAACAACTGGTTTTTCTTCTTTTTTAGCATCTACAATTTCAACCTTTTCAACTGGTTCGCTAACTTTTTCTTCAACAGGTTGCTCTTGAATTAATTCCTCATCATGGCTTTTACTTGTTTCTTCAACAACACTTTCTTGCTCAATAATTGGCTGACTTATTACTTCCTCAACAACTTCATTTGATTTGAAGCCCGAAAGTGTTTTAACATAGTAAGCAGACTGCTCTGATGATCTTTCCAAGACATATTCAATGTCTAATTGATCATCATGAGCCATAATATTAGTAATATTAACTAAATAATCTTGTTCAGGTGTTGAGAAAACTATATCATCTTTTGTAATATCATTTGCATAAATTAATTGTGCATTTGGCACAAAGAATTCAACTTTTGTCGCTTCTTCATTAAGATCACTTTTTGTTACTTCATCAACTATTTCAACTTTTTTAGACTCTGGTTTGTCAACTAGATTTTCTTGTTCAAGATATTCAATAACTTGTTCATTTTCAACTTTGTTTTCACTTAATCTTTCTAAAATAATTTTAGCTTTAGCTCAATCTACTGAACCACGGTAAGCACCATTTCTATGGAATCAAACTCTTGTTTCATTTTTAGATGCTTCACTAACTTTTATAAATTCATTAAGTGCATCAACAAAATCACTGTAGGTTTTGAAATTCTTTTCTTTTGCTTTCTTAAAGTTAAATTCAATGTTGTTAGTTTTCTTAATAAGTTTTTCAGAAATGTAGTATTTTTCTAATGTTGATTTTCTAGTTGTTTTTTTAACTGTTGATTTTGTACTTTTAGCTTTTGTAACTTTTGACTTCTTGGCTGTTGACTTTTTCTTTGTTTCTGCCATTTTTATCTCCTAAAATATTTTGCAATTTATTAAATTAATTATAATACATAATATTATTAAAAGTTACTAAGTGTTGCAAGCTACCTAAAAAACAATTAAGTAAAGAAGCATTTTGTCTTCATTTAAATATCTTTTAAGCTTTTTTAATTGTTACTTTCAGTACAATTTAATCTTATGTACCTTTATCAAATTCAAGATAGCACATTTATTTAACAAACTTTTATTAATTACTAATATAATTAATTAGATGAATTTATTAGCAAAATTTCGCTTATTATTAGAGACAGAATTTGCTAATGGGATGCCACAGCCTTTTGGTGCATTTCATTTGACATTTATGTTTACTTTTCTGATTTTAGGAACTTTTCTTTGTGCTACTCTTTGAAACAAAAAAGAATGAGTTGTTAAATTAACAATTGGATTAATTTTTCTTGTTATGGTGTTTATTGAAATATTGAAACATTTCTATTGATTTGGAACAGTTAAGGAAACAAGTGCTAGTGTTTATAAATATATGTATTAAGGTTTCAAAGTCCTTATTTTCCTGTTGTAATCTGCTCACTGCCATTGTATTTTGTACCACTTTATTTATTAATAAAAAAGAGTGGCAAAATTAAGGATTTAGTAAGTGACTTTACTGCACTTATATCAATTTATGGTGGTACATTCATTACAATATTTTCACCTGATGATGTTTTTGTGGCAAATATTTTTAGGTCAATACACTCAATGATTTATCATGGATGTATGTTACTTATAGGTATGATTTTGATTGTTAACAATTTTACTAGATTCAAAAATGGTGCTTTTATTGCTAATAGTTATTTAATGTACGTGATAGTTTGGTCGGTTGCAATTATTGGTAATGAAATTATGTATCAAGTATTTAAAAACAACAAAGAATTGTGGCTGTCATATTTACCTAATTTCTTATCAATGAGCCACAGACAATTTGTATCAATTACTTATAGGTTTGAACATATTCTTAAAATCAATAGTAGACAAATATATTGAATTGTTCCATTTATTTGTTTGATAGTTAACTTTATTGGTGCTTATTTGATCTATGGGACATGATGGTTTATTGGTTGAATCATTCGCAAAATTGAGAGCAAATATAGAGCACGAAAACAAACTAAGTTGGCATAAATTCGTATAATTCATACAGATTGACTGATGTGTAGTCAATTTGTTTTTTGTTCTTACAATTAGATTATTGTGTACAAAGTTGCTGTACGCTTCTTGTATGAACCTAAAAATTTAAATTCAATATAGTACAGTGTTCCATTTTAATTACATTCTTTTAAAACACTTTTAACTATAATTTATTACATGGATTTTTTATCAAGATATCACTTTGCAATGAATACACAATTTGCAAACGGAACACCAAAGTCATTTGGTCCATTTCATTTAACATTTATGTTTACTTTCTTAATTCTTGGAATTATGCTTTGTGTGGCTTTGTGAAACAAAAAGGAATGAGCAGTTAAGACAACAATAGGCTTTTTATTCTTTGTTATGGTACTTATTGAAATATTAAAACAAATGCTTTGATTTGGTGTACCGAAAGAAATAAATCCTGGAGTATATAAATTTACAATTAGTTATCGAAATTATGTATATCCTGTTGTAATATGTTCGCTGCCTTTATATTTTTTGCCATTTTACTTATTTATAGGAAAACCGAGCAGAATTAAGGATTTAGTTACTGACTTTTGTGCATTTATAACAATTTATGGCGGAAGTTTTATTATGCTTATTCATCCAGAAGATGCCTACGTTCCCACAATGTTTATATCAATTCATACTATGATTTATCATGGTTGTATGCTGGTTATAGGGATGATTTTAATAGTTAATAATTTTGCTAGATTCAAAAATGGTGCTTTTATTGCTAATAGTTATTTTATGTATACAATAATTTGATCAATTGCTATTATTGCTAATGAAATAGTTTATCAAGTATCAAAAAATACCAATTGATGAGCGGCATATGTTCCTAATTTTCTTTTAATGAGTCACAGGCAACATGTTTCTTTTGTTCAAAGATTTGATTATATTTTCAAAATAAATAGTAGAGAAATATACTGAACAGTTCCATTTATTTGTTTAATTCTTAACTTTATATTTGGCTACATAACATACGGATTTTGATGGTCAATCGAGTGAATTAGTCGCTTTGTTGAGAAAAAATATAAAGAAAAAAAGCATTGAAAATCGCAAAATGATTTAGCATAAAAGAATAAAATTTGAAACAAACTGATCTATCAGTTTGTTTTTGTGTAAATATTTTCATAAAACATTTTAATTTTAGACACGGGCTATAAATTACTAATCTGGCTGTTTTATAGTTGTTTTAGTAAAATGTTTCTTTACACCAATAATATAAAGTTACTTTCCAGTGCTTTTTATATATAATAAAATAAAAAAATAGAAAGAATTTTTCTCAATTTGCCTATAAAACAGGCTTTTTAGAAAAAATGGATAAAAAGGATAACTATGAATAAAAAGAACAAGAAAATTGTGACTCTTTCTTTAGGCATCGCAGGGGGGGGATTGCAACTTTATCTTTAGGAGCAATTATAGGGTCTTCAATTGATAAGTCAAATCATTCAAAGCAAATTAATAGTATTAAAAACATAAGAAACGATTTTAAAAATAGTTTTGATTCTCTCCAAATTAAACATGACAGTATAATTGAAATTCTTAGTGGACAAACACTTGAAGAAGATGTTAAAAATGAATTAAATACTCTCTTAGGAAAATATAAGGATCAAATTACAATCAACAAAAAAATTTATAATGAACTAGAAGAAAAATTAAAGAAATATACAAAATATAAAATAGGTCATCATCCAGGAAATATTACATATTTAAGAAATAAATCAAATTACACTGAAATGATCTTCTTTAATAAAACTGTTAAAAACGCTGAAAGAACAACTAATGAACTTCTTTCATCAAATGAATGATTAATTAAGTATTTTGAAGAAGTTGCAAAATTGTCAAGTGAATTAATTTCACTAAAAGATAACAATGATTTACTAATTAATTCAGTTGTTGATAAAGATACAAAATTTAGCGCATTAGAAACTACGCTAAATGAATATAAATCTCAAAAGGCAAATTTAGTTGTAAGAGATGGCAAAAGTGAAATTAACAAACAATATGTTTTAAGCGGACTCAAATTACTTAGTGAAGATAAGAAACTTTTTAATGATGAAGTTTTAGGTAAGTTAACTAAAAAAGATCAAGATTCTTCAGTAGTTGAGTGAATTCTTAAAAGTGAAGAGTTAAAAAATATTGAGAATATATCAACAATATCAAGCACAAATATGCAAGATATTAGAAACATAATTGAAAAATATTTCACTAATGAAGGTATAGTTAAAAGAAATGCGTCTATAACAAGAGCTGAAATTCTAAATCAATTAAATATTGCTAATAATAATATCGGTCTTTTAAGTGCCGAAATCCAAACCACAGTATCCAATTTAATTAATCCACTTAAAGCAAAAATAGACTCGACTAAAATCCTAGAAATTTCAAGCTTTTTAAATGTAAATAATAAAAAAGTTGAATACGAAAATATGTTTGCATTAAATGATGAATGTGAAAATATAATTAAGAATACTGCATTAATAAATTTTGAAAAATTTGGATCTCTAATTTCAAAAGCAACACAAATTTTTGCAAATGATAAAAGTCTTAATATTGAACTTCAAAATTTTGAAAATGTTCAAATCAAAGAAAAAATTAAAACTTTTAATAATACTGATTTAACTATGTTAAATAAGTTTTTTGGTCTTAATAATGATTGGACAAAAATAAATGAATTTGCTTCAAGCGACAAAGTGAATCTCTCTTCACTAAAAATCGGTGATGAATACTTAAATAAAAGACAATTATTTATTAACAAATTCTTTGAAGGTTGAGAAAATGTTTCAACTTTTGCCAAAAAAATTAAAAATGAAGTTGCACCTTTTATAGCAAATTCAATTGAACAATTAAAAAATAAATTTGAAACCAATAATTTTTTAAGTTCTTCAAGTTTACTCGACTTAAGTGCTAAAAGTGAATCTTACAATTCATTATTTAATTCTGCAAATGAATTTAAATCAAAATTGCCTTTAATAACATTTTCAAATATGGATTCACTTTTTGAACTACTTACTCAACTTATTAACCTAAATAATAGTGAAAAATCACTTAATTCACTTTTTGCTTCATTTATTACAAATGAATTAAAATCTAAAATTAAAAGTTTAGATAAAAATGTTAGTGAAACAATGAAGAGTATTAAACTTGAAACACTATGACAAGAAATTGACACTTTTGCAAATACTAATGATTTAAACTTTGACGAATATACAAAAGATGAATATATAAGCCAAAGAAATTCATTAATAGATCAATTTGCCACTGCAAAAAATAACCTTCTTCAATTAAAAACTAAAATTGAAGAAAAATTTGGTTATGGTTTAGAAAGAATTAAAACATATAATGAAATGCTTGGAGTTAGAAAAGCAACATTAACTAACTTTAAATTATTTGGTTTTTCATATTCAAAACTAGAAGACCAAGAAGCACTAAATAAAAACTTAATTGCTAAGGATGACTTGAGCAAACTTAAAGCATCTAAAAATGTGGATGAGTTCTTTACCAATATTTCTTATCTAAATGAGTTGATAACTAGTGATGCAAATAATATCAACATAATTAAAGAAACAATTAATACAAATGTCAATCCTTCACAATTAGCACCAAAATTGGAACTTGACAGTGCAAAACTAGAGAACTTTAGACCTTTTAGTCAATTAAGCGACACAGTTGCAATTAAAGATAATTTAGAAACTATCAATAATAAAATTCAAGCTACTAATTCAATAGAGTGAAATGCTGATATCAACGATGTTAAAAATTCATATATAACTTTATTTAATACAGTTGATGAACTTAATAATAAAGTAACTGAATTATCTACATTACAAATTGAATACAAAAATTATTTAAATAATGCATCTGATCATGTTGAACAATTAAGGGAACTTGGAAGTAAGGAACACCAAAACCAAAGTAAAAATACAGAAGTTCTCAATAAAATACTTAATTATGCAAAAGAAGATTACATTGATGTAAATAGTAAGGCAAACTTTTTGGCAAAAAGCAGTAATGACGCTAAATTATTAAAAGAAACATTCCTAAAGGAGTGAGTTAAAGTATTTAAGTCATATGATGAATATTTAAAGCACAAATCCTCAATTGATGAAGAATTTAAGAAATTTAGACACCCTGATGCTAGACATACATATGATAAAGTAAATGAAATTATTCAGTGGCAACAAAAATTCATTGATGATGAAATGGAATTAATCTACAAAAAAATTGAAGATAAAACTATTTTATGATCTCAGGAATCTTTTGCGAGTGAATATAGTAAATTCGCAAGAGATGAAAAAACATTATTAGTTTCCTTTGTTAAAAACCTTTACAACATTCTTGTAAATCAATTTGGATACAACAAGATGTACAACTTTGAAGCTCCAAAATATAATTGAGATCGTTATAATCAAAAATTTACTTATGATACAGTGAATATTTTATCTCGTGGAGATGTTGAATATGCAAATAAATCTAAAGCAATGGAAGATGCTAAACACGTATTACAAGGTAGTTTAAGACCAGATTTTAAACCAGATTTATATAGACGATACGGATTTGACAATATTTTTTATGGGTTACAAAACAAAAATAAAGACCTTAATTCTTTATTATTAAATGCTGGAGGTAAAAGCACTGATGAAAATTGAGGTCATATAAATACACAAAGCAATTGACTTTTTTCTGATGATGTAAACCTTAATCGTGATGAAATAGGATATAGTGTTGAAAGTTCAATTTTAAAAATGGAAGAAAACAGTAGCTTATTTATCTTAAATGCATTTTTTACACTATTAAGTAAAGAGTATAAATGAACTAGCGAGTGGTTAAATTCACTTAAAGAAATTGACAAATTAATAAATGAAACTGAATACAATAAACGATTTGAATTATTTGTTGATATGTTAGCAAAAATAACATATGCTAATATGCTTATGATATTAAATTCGATGCAAGCCCAAGAATTACAATCAATCAATGTTGATATTCCAACAAGCGGAGATTCAAATCAAGTTTTCTTAAGAAAAATATTCATTAAAAGAGCCGGCGTTGCTAAATATCTGAATGTTGAATATAGCCATGATTTAAGCAATCATATGGAGAAACGTACAAGGAATTTAAGTTTTGAAGATAGAGCAACTCAAATGTGTCGAAGTGTTAATTTTTCAGTTCAGGTCAACACTTCAGGTGATAGAATAATTAGTAATGTAGTTCATGATGAATTAAACCTACCAGTTAAATATAATAGTGGGCACATAATTTCAACATCTGGTCCATTTAATTATGCACTTTTTAGTCAACATAATTTTAGTAATAATTCGAATAATATATATACAGCTTTGTTCAATAAAATAGAAATTACTAATGTTTTAAACTCACAAAAATTAGAAATTAAGTATTATGACTGATATATATTTCTTCAAGCTTTTGAATTCAAGAGACAATATGGAACAATTTGAAGAGAACCAATGGGTGGATACACTCTAATGAACAGTAGTGATATAGAATTCCACAAATGAAACGATTTCTATACACAAGAAAAGATTAATAAGATTAAAACCTATACCCCTGTTACTGAATAATAACAAATCAAAAAGCAATATTAAGCATCATTTTTGCTTAAAATATTGCTTTTTTTGTCTCCAAATTGACTAACTAGCCCAAAATATAGTGCTTTTGTAATATAATTAATATATAAATTGTGCGTATTTAGTACAAAAATCGCATTTTTTTAGTTTGCTCTTAGAGGAAACTAAAAGGATTGGAGTAATATGGAGCTTGAAAAAATTTATGACCACTCACTAATTGAGAGTGATATTGCAAAGAAGTGAAAAGAAAAAAAGATATTTAGCAAGCATGATTTGAGTAAAAAACCATTTACTATACTCTTACCACCACCAAATGTTACAGGTAAACTACACATTGGTCATGCTCTAGACACATATATTCAGGATACAATAATAAGATATAAGAAACTTAGTGGTTTTGATACTTTTTATATTGCAGGAATGGACCATGCAGGTATAGCAACACAAAGTAAAGTTGAAAATATGCTTTATCAGAATGAAGGTATTAATAGACATGATTTAGGTCGCGAAAAATTTTTAAAAAAAGTTTGAGAATGAAAAGAAGAATATGCACAATTGTTTAGAAAACAATGGCAATCACTTGGGCTTGCTCTAGATTATGAAAAAGAACGCTTCACCTTGGATGAACAAAGCAATCAAGCTGTTTTAAAGACATTTATTACACTTTATAAAAAAGGATTAATTTATAAAGGCACTAAAGCAATTAACTGAGATCCTGTTTTAAAGACCGCTTTAAGTAATATTGAAGTTATTAACAAGCTGACTGAGCAAGTTATGTATTATATTAAGTATCCAATTTTAAATTCAGATGAACACTTTGTTGTTGCAACAGTTAGAACTGAGACAATGCTTAGTGATGTTGCTGTTATTTATAATCCAAAAGATAAGAGATATAAGAATTATAAAGATATTAAAATAGTACATCCATTAACAAAACAAATTATTCCATTTATTGCTGATGAATATGCAGATATGAAATTTGGCAGTGGATTGATGAAACTTTCAGCACATGCTGAGGTTGATATAGATATTATCAAAAAACATAATTTAGAAATTATAGAAACAATCGATAAAGATGGTCTAATAAATTGCCCAAAAAGCCAATTTCACAGGCTAAATAGACAAGAAGCACGTGAAAAGATAGCACAATATTTACAAGAGAATAATCTGCTAGTTAAAAGCGAAAAAGTAACTTCAAATGTTGGTTATTCAGAGCGTTCTGGCGCACCTGTAGAAATTCTTGTTATGCCACAATGATTTGTTAAAATGAACAAGTTAGCCCATGATATTCTAAACCACCTTAAATCTAAGGATGCTGTTAATTTCTACCCAAAAAGATTTATTAATGTTATTAAAAAATGAATGGAAAACATTCATGATTGAACAATAAGCCGACAACTTTGATGAGGACACAGAATACCGGCTTGGTATAAAGATGACAAAATAAAAGTTCAAATTGAATCACCTGGAGAGAGTTGAGTTCAGGATGAAGATGTACTTGATACATGGTTTAGCAGTGGTATAGCACCTTTTTCATTTTTAGGTTGGCCAAAACAAAGTGCACTATTAAAAAGATATTATCCAACATCTCTGCTAGTTACCGGTTATGATATTATCTTTTTCTGAGTTGCTAGAATGTACTTTTTTGGACTAGAACTTATGGATATAAAACCTTTTGAAAGAGTACTAATTCATGGTTTAGTTCGAGATGAATTTGGCAAAAAAATGTCTAAGTCTTCAAACAATGGTGTTGACCCAATTCAAGTAATTAGTGAAAATGGTTCAGATGCTCTAAGATGATTTATGATTACTAATACTAGTCCAGGTTTGGACATTCGTTATTCAAGTGAGAAAATTAATTCAGCATGAGCTTTATGTAACAAGTTATGAAATATTGCAAGATATATTCAACTACTGCCAAATGATAAAGAAAATAAGAGAACAAGTGCTGATATTTGAATTCATAATAAATTGGTTGCTCTTAAAAAGAAAGTTGATAAAGCAATGCAAAATTATGAATTTACTATAATCGGCAGTGAACTATCTAAATTTATATACAACGATTTTTCTTCATGGTATGTTGAACTATTAAAAATAATGCCAAGTAAAAATGCAGCTTTGGAAAATCTCAAAAATCTTCTTCTAATTGCTCACCCATTCTTGCCATTTATTACGGACCACTTATATAAAGTTTTATTTAATAAGGAATTATTGGAGCAAGAATATAACAACTTAAAAATTCAGAAAGCAAAAAACCTAGAACAAATCGACCAAATAATTTCAGTAGTTAATATATTGAGAAAATATCGTGAAGAAAACAATATAAGCAAGAAAGAAATTCTTTACTATGATTGCAATATTGAGAAAAATGAATTTATTATAAATTCACTAAAAGCACTATCAAACAGTGAAATTAGTCAAAACAAAGATACTTTATTTGTTGATGGAAACATTAATGTTTATATTAAGGAATCTGCTGAACAAAAAAAATTATATATTGCTAAATTAAATGAGAAAATTGCTCATCTCGAAAATGAAATAAAACGTTCAAATGCTATTTTAAATAACCAAAACTTTATAGCAAAAGCTCCTGCAAATAAAGTGGAAGAAGAAAAGCAAAAATTAGCTAAATATCAAGAAGAATACAACAAATACAAGGAGGAATTAGAATGAAAATCTTAGATGGTAAAAGTCTTGCAAAAAAAAGAACAGAAGAACTTATTGTACAATTCAAAGACATAAGAGAAAAATTGGGGCGTAAACCAATTTTATCTATCATTCAAGTTGGAGATAATCCTGCCTCAACTCAATATATTAAAAACAAAATGAAAAAGGCGGAAGAATTAGGTGTTGAAGCAATTCATCATCATTTTCCAGCAGATATTAGACAAAAAGATCTTCTTAAAAAATTAGATGTTATTAATGAAAAGGCTGATGGTATTATTATTCAACTTCCTTTACCAAAAGAATCTGCTACTCAAGTTATCTTAGACAGTGTCAGAATTGAAAAGGACATTGATGGATTATGTACTAGAAATGCATTTAATTTCTATAATCAAACAGATGATTTTACATTGGTTCCAGCAACTGCTCTTGGGATATTAGACCTTTTACATAGTTACAAGGTTGAACTTTATGAAAAACGTGTTGCAGTTATCGGGCGTTCAATTTTAGTTGGTAAACCAACTGCTTTCTTACTTAAACAAGAAGGTTGCAATGTTTCAACCTACAATAGAAACACAGGTATTAAAGGTGTTGAAAGTGCCGACATTGTTGTTGTTGCCGCAGGTGAAGCTAAACTACTCAAAAAGGCTAATGTTAAAGAGGGGGCAGTAGTAATTGATGTTGGTGCTAACTGAGTTGAGGAAGATGGTCAAAAAGTGCTTTACGGTGATGTTGACATTGAAACAATGCCAAATCATCTCAGTGCATTTGCACCTGTTCCTGGTGGAGTTGGACCAATGACAATTGTGTCGCTATTTAGCAACTTGGCTAAATCAATTATTCATGTTCATAGACTTTAATTCTTAAATTGAACCTAATGGTTCTTTTTTATTTTTAAGGTAAAATTTGCATTTTAAATTATTTAATATTAAATCTAGTAATATTTATTAAATATAAATTAGAGTTTTTGGAGGCAGATTATGAAATTCACATCATTAATTGAAAAGAGAGTTAAAGCAATAAAAACTACAAAAAGGATAATTTTTGTTGATGGTGATGATACTCGTGCACTTGAAGCTGTTAAACAACTTGAAAAATTTAAGAACATTGAAATCACACTTTTAACAGAGAATGATGTTAATCTTCAAACAAGTGCAAAAGTTATAGACATTAACAAAGATAAACAACTTCAAGATCAACTTGCACAAAAATATTTTGAACTGCGAAAAGGTAAGGAGTCTATTGAACAAGCTCAAAAAAGTTTACAAAGTCGACCTTTTTATGCAATGATGCTCTTAGCGACAGGACAAGCAGATGGTGTAGTTGGTGGCCTTAATTATTCAACAGCAGATATATTAAGAGCAGCTTTTAAGGCAATTGGTTCAAAAGAAGGTATAAAAACCATTTCATCAGTTATGGTTCTTCACAATAATAAAAATACTTATTTCTTTAGTGATATATCTGTAAATGTTAAACCTGACCAAAGTTCACTAGTTGAAATTGGTCTTAATGCAGCAGAATTTGCTCAAAGTATGGGTTATGATCCTAAATTGGCATTTTTGAGTTTTTCAACAAACTATTCAGCAAAAACACCAGAAAGCGAATTGGTTCACAAAGCAACAGAAGAATTTAATTCAATTTATAATGGTACAAAAGCTATTGGTGAAATTCAACTTGACGCCGCTCTTGACTTAGAAGTTAGAAAAGCTAAATACAAATTAGAAAATTATAATGAGCCGGCTAATACACTAATTTTCCCTGACTTAGGTGCTGGTAACATAGGATATAAATTAGTTCAAAGGTTAGGTGGTTATGGGGCTATTGGACCAATAGTTGTTGGGACCAAAATGCCAGTTAATGACCTTTCAAGAGGTTCAAGTGTTAGTGATGTAGTCAACACAATATTAATTACAATATTACAATCAGTTAAATAAGGAGTTATTATGAGTAAACAAAAAGTTTTAGTTATTAATGCAGGAAGTAGTTCAATTAAGTTATCACTTTTTGATAAGCGAACACTACAAATTATTGCTAATGGTATTGCTGAAAGAATTACACTTGGTGAAGGTAAAGTAACAATTAAATACAATTCACAAGCATTCAATCGTGATGTGACAATGCCAAATCATACTGTTGCAGTTGAGAACATTTTAGACTTAATGTCGCAAATTGGACTAATTGATAATCCTGAAGAAATTGAGCTTATTGGTTTTAGAGTGGTACATGGTGGCCCTTATTTTACAACAAGTGTTAAATTAAATGCTAATGAAATAGACTTAATTGAAAAAGCAAAAATTTATGCTCCTTTGCACAACCCTGGTGCAGTTCAAGCGATGAAAGCATTTAAAAAGGTTATGCCACATGCAAAAATGAGTGTTGACTTTGATACTGCATTCCATACAAGTATTCCAGATGTCAATGCCATCTATCCAATTCCATATCAATGAAGCGAAGAATTAAAAATTCGTCGTTTTGGTGCTCATGGAATTAGTCATGAATTTATTACACTTAAATTACAAGAAATACTTAAAAAACAAAAAGTTAATTTAGTTAACTTACATATTGGCAATGGTGCTTCTCTTTGTGCAATTAAGGATAACAAATCAATTGATACATCAATGGGCCTTACACCGCTTGCTGGAATTATGATGGGCTCTCGTTCAGGTGATATTGATCCATCAATTCATGAATTCATTAGTGAACAACTTGGTTTAAATATTCATGAAATAACTGAACATTTAAACAAGAAAAGCGGGCTTTTAGGTGTTTCTGGAATCTCAAGTGATGTTCGTGATATAACAAAAGCTATTGAAGAAAAGAATAAAAGAGCTGAATTTGCTTTTGAGCTATATGCACAAAAAATTGCTGATTTTACAGCACTTTATGCAAACAAAATTGGTAGCAAACTTGATGCCATTGTCTTTACTGCTGGCGTAGGAGAAAATACTCCTTCAATGAGACAAAGAGTAATTGATAAGTTGCACTTTGCTAAAATCAAAATTGATGACAAATTAAATAATTCAAAAATTGGTGAATATGCCCTTATCTCAACAAAAGACAGCGATGTTAAGGTTTATGTAATTAGAACTAATGAAGAATTACTAATTGCAAAACATGCAATTGAGTTGTATAAATAATTATGCATAAGGTAGCTATTTATCCAGGTTCTTTTGATCCTTTACATAAAGGACATATTTCAGTAGTTGAGAAAGCACTAAAACTTTTTGACAATCTAATTGTCATTGTTTCAATTAACCCTGATAAAGACAATTTAGAAAATCTTGATATAAGATTTAATAATGTTAAAAATTCCTTAAAAGACTATAAAACAGTCATTGTGGTAAAAAATGAAAACAATTTGATAGCTCAAATTGCTAAGGATTATGGTGCTAATTTCATAGTTAGATCTGCTCGCAATAATTTAGATTACAACTATGAGTTAGTTCTTGCTGCTGCTAATAATTCACTTAATAAGGATCTTGAAACTATTTTAATATTGCCTGATTATGAAAACATAGATTACTCATCAACGCTACTAAGACACAAACAAAAGTTAGGTAAAAAATAATGTGAAAATTTGTAACTTCTGCAATTGATAAGAAACAATGACTTGACTGTAAGAATAGCATTCAAGTTTGTTTTTGAGGTCGATCAAATGTTGGCAAGAGTTCACTATTAAATTCAATTACAAATCAAAATATATCTTTTGTATCAAAACACCCAGGTCGAACTCAATTAATAAATTATTTTGTTGATAACAATAATAAATACATTGTAGACTTACCGGGATATGGCTATGCAGAAATGCCAAAAGATAAAATAGTTAAAATGAATTTAGCTGTTAGAGATTTTTTAAAAAACGATCCATCCCCAAAACACATATTCTTGCTTATTGATAGCCGAACTGGTTTTACAAAGAATGATTTTGAAACTTTAAATTTTATCAACTCACTTAAGTGAAATTACGATATAGTTTACACAAAAGTTGATAAACTAAATCAGAAAGAAAAGTCGGCACTCATTAAAAAACATAATGAATTGGATAATAACTCAATTAGAGAATCAACTAATATATTTTTAATATCAAGTATTAAAATTATAAATTTAAATGACTTAATAACTCACCTAGAGTCTTTGCTTTATGATTAGTCTTATTTCATTATTAATGTATAATTACATATATTAATTTAATAAGGAAGATAATGAAGAAAAAAATGGCTATTGCTTTGAGTTCAATCGCAATTGCTGGAACAATTGCTAATATTGGTGCAGTGATTTATGTATTGAACAAAGTAAATAAATATTCAAATGATATTAGAAAGCAATTAGATGCTTTCAAATTTTCATTAGCAAATCCTGAAGATCCTCAATACAAAATCAACATTGCTGAACATCTAGCAAGTGAATATACTTATGCAAATTATTATTACTATGAAACATATGAGAGTAGTAAGGAACCAACATTAAGAAATACAGATGAAAGTGAAAAAAATTATTGAAGAGCTCAGTTAGAATCAAAAGTTGAAAAAAACTGGTTAAAGAATGATGATTTGTCTCCGCAAGCATTTTTAAGAAATCAATTATTTTCACTTATTAATAATAAGATGCAAAGAATTGACAAATTTTATAATGATTACAATATTTTTTACCACTCTCATGCAAATGATTTTACCGGAACTCTTTATCTAACAGTTTCCCTTGAACACAAAAGCGATGAAAAAAATAAAGATGGAAAAACTAAAAATATTAGTGAGAGAATTAATAAGTGAATTTCAAAAACATATGTTTTAAATGGTTTCAAAAAAATTACTGAAAAAGAAGTATATGAGAGTAGTATAAACCCTGTTAATGTTCCTCATTCATGAAGAATGGAAGTTAATGAAAAATTAAGACAGACTTTTTACAAAAAAGAGAAAAAAACAGTTGATGAATTGTTTAACTCACTTCCAAGAGAAGACCTTTCAAGTGACTTTAATAGTAATAAAGCAAGAATTGCAGAAAATTATGCAGAAATTAAAAAGTTCTTCAATATACCTGAGGAGTTAAACAAAAAAACAAATAATCCGGAATATAAAATTGACACAAAGCGTGGATTGTGATTTACAAAAGGGACTGATACCTCATTAATTTTGAACTTTTATGCCTATAAAATAGTCCCTGAAGCCGAAGCACCAAAAAATGATAATGATAGAACATCACTAATTAAATCAAGAAAAATTGATCTTCAAAAGCCTTTTAAGCAGGAAATTAATATTAAATATTTTGAACTTGAAAAGATAATAAAAGACAATGTTGAAATTAAAGTTATTGGCAATGATCAAATTAACCATATAGATTTCAAAACACCTGCTACATCACTTGAGTGAGTAATTAATAGTTCAGAAAATTCTGGTGTTTATAAAAATGCAAGTAGAGGTTATTACAAGAGAATTCAATTAGACTTTAAGATTAGTTTCAAAGATAGTAGCCTTTATGAATTATTTTATTGTACAAAACAAATAGAAGATTATTCAAAAGAAAAAGATAAATATAAAGGTGAACCATTAGTAAAATTTGATGAATTAACTGGAGAAGCTACTTTCTATGTTGGAATAAAGGCTAAAAGCCCAGATAAAAGATATGAATCGTATAACACAAACCCTGAATTTATTGGCGAAGTAAAACTTACAGGGTTTAAGAAGACATAATCAAAAGAGCAAACGCTCTTTTTTCTTTAAAAAAATGGCTCATATTAGTCTAAAACCCATAATATGTTATTTAATTCGATATTTTAATATAAAATATTAATTAGTATTGTAAATATACATACAAGTTTATTTTAATTAAGGAGAAAAATGAACATTACTGATAAAAGAAGCAAATTGGTTATTACTGTAGGTCCATCAAGTGATAACTACAATATGCTTCGTTCATTAATTGAAGCAGGTGCTACCTGTGTTCGTGCTAACTTTAGTCACGGTGACCATGCAGAACAATTAAACAAATTTGTTCTTGCTCAAAAAATTTCAAAAGACTTACATCTTCCAATTTCTCTAATGTTAGATACAAAAGGTCCAGAAATTCGCTTAGGAAAAATGAAAGATGGTAAACAAGAGATTCCTATTGACAAGGAAATTAAAGTTTGAACAACAAAAGAAAAATATGAAACTGTTGAAGGCACAGAAGATGAATTAACAGTAGCATATGACATGGCACAAGACTTAACTGTTGGAAACCGTGTTTTATTTGATGATGGTAAACTTACAACAGTTGTTACAAAAGTTGACAAAAAGAATGGCTATGTTATTGTTAAAACACTTAATAGACACTTACTAAAAACTAATAAGCGTATTAACTTACCAGGTGTTGACTTCTCACTACCATTTTTAGCAGAAAAAGACATCGAAGATGTTAAATTTGGAATTAAAGTAGGTATTAACTATGTAGCAGCTTCATTTGTTAACTCAGCTAAAAACGTTCAAGAATTACGTAAATTATTAGATGAAAACGGTGGAAAACACGTTAAAATTATTTCAAAAATAGAAAGCCACTTAGGTATCAAGAATATTGATGAAATTATTGAAGCATCAAATGGTATTATGGTTGCTCGTGGTGACTTAGGTCTTGAAATTCCTTACTATGATGTTCCTTACTATGAAAAAATAATGATCAGAAAATGTCGTGAAGCAGGTAAGCCAGTTGTTATTGCTACTCAAATGCTTGACTCAATGGAAAACTCGCCTCATCCAACACGTGCTGAAGTAACCGACGTTTATTATGCAACAGAAATGGGTTCAGACTCAACAATGCTTTCAGGTGAAAGTGCATCAGGTAACTATCCATTAGAAGCTGTTACAGTTATGTCAAAAATTAATAGACGTGCTGAAAGAGAATTCTACAACAAAAATTACTACGACGTTCAATTAGAAGAAGTTAGAAAAAACTCTTCAAGTTCAAAACGTTCAAGAATTGCTTATGATGTTGCTAACAGAACACGTTATGGTGACTACAAATTTGCTGTTGTTCTTTCAAGAACAGGTGAATTATTAAGTGAAGTTGCTAAATTTAGACCAAACACATCAATTATTGGAATTATAAACGATGAAAAATTAATTGGTGGCTTTGGTGTTACATCTAGTGTTTGAGTTTCATTAGACTCAATTGAATTGTTCACAAAAATTAAGAAAGACAAATCAAAAGCTATTGCTGCTCTTAAACCTTATGGTGTTAAAAAAGGTGATCGTTTCTTGGTTGTTGAAAACGAAAGTATTACAGAATTTGTTGCTTAATTTCACTCTTAAATACGCAGAAATGCGTATTTTTAATTTTTGCTAAAAACAAGGTTTATATCCTTCTCATTTCAAAACCCCAGCTTGTTTCTTTGTGCCTCATTTTGAGCCTTATTTAGTTTTCAAAAATACTCCTTTTGTTGTTTATTGTTTACTCAGTAATATTTGTCACGGTGGTCAATTGAAATATAGGAAACACGAGCTAGGCCACG
Source organism: Mycoplasmopsis caviae (assembly GCF_024498215.1). NCBI lineage: Bacteria > Bacillati > Mycoplasmatota > Mycoplasmoidales > Metamycoplasmataceae > Mycoplasmopsis > Mycoplasmopsis caviae. The sequence continues at coordinate 955,292 of NZ_CP101806.1, forward strand.
TTCAATTAATTTAAGTGCAAGGTCCTCACCTTTGTCATCATAAACCTTACAAACTCATCGATTATATTTATCTTTTGTGATGTATTGAATCTTAACATTCCTTTGATAAGTCGACTTATTAAGATAAGCTTTTGCTTTTTGACCATAATAATTCTCAAGTTTAGCTAACTTTTGTTTATTATTTTTATATGTTTCAGGAGTATCTACACCAAATAACCTAACCCCTTGTTTTATAGTATCATTGGTAAAATAGAAAGTGTCTCCATCACTAACCTCATAGTATCAATTTATGTTGAATGTTTGATTTAATTGTGGGTCAATAATTGCACTTTGACAACTTAGTAAACTCAAATTTGTTAATGGAATTAAGATAAAAGGAACTAGTTTTAAAATCTTCTTCATATATTAACCTAGCCGTTTTTTTAAAAAAAGTGATCAAAAAAGAAAAATAAAAGAGGTTTTTAAAACCTCTTAATACTAATTATTAAGCTTTATCATTTGAACCAAATTGTCTAATTTTTTCTCTTACTGTTTCACACATTGCTTTATAACCTGATGCATAAAGTTTACGTGGATCAAAGTTTTTTCCCTTAAGATCTTCACCTGATTCAATGTAGGCTCTTAAAGCTTTGTGATTTGCTTGTTGTAATTCAGTATTAACATTAATTTTGGTTACACCTAAACTAATAGCCTTAGAAATTTGGTCGGCTGGAATACCTGAACCACCGTGTAGAACAATCCCGATTTTTGCAGCATTGCTTATTTCAACTAACTTGTCAAAATTAAGTGATTCTCAACTTTCAGGGTAAGGTCCATGAATATTACCAATCCCGGCTGCTAAAACATCAATACCTGTTTGAGCCATTTCTTTTGCTTCTTCTGGATCAGCAAATTCTCCATTGCCAACAATACCATCTTCTTCGCCGCCAATTGTTCCAACTTCTGCTTCCATAGACATATTGGCTTTTTTAGCTAATTTAACTAATTCTTTTGTCTTTTCTAAGTTTTCTTCATATGGTAAGTGTGAACCATCGAACATAATTGATGTGTAACCAGCTTTAATAGCTTTTTTAGCACCTTCATATGTTCCGTGGTCTAAGTGAAGAGCAACAGGAACGCTTATGTTGTAGTCCTTCATCATACCATTAACCATTCCTACAACAATGTTCATACCACCCATATATTTAATTGCGCCTTCACTTGTTGCAATAATAACTGGTGATTTTTCCTCTTGTGCTGTTAATAGAACAGCTTTGGCTCACTCAAGATTATTAATGTTGATGTGAGGAATAGCATATTTGCCTTTTTTTGCTTTCTTAAGCATACTTGATGCATTTGTTAATTTCATTTTCTTCTCCTAAAAATTATTTGTCCATTTCAAAACCGCTTCTTGTTGTTCACTCATTATTACCTTTGTGAACAAAACGAGAATCAACAGTTAGCAAACGATATAATTCGCCCTTTTTTTCTACTTCTAGATCTTTGAAATCAATTTCTTTTGTTGCTGCTTCAACTGATCATTTTTCGCTCAAACTTGTTCTAACTTCTTTAAAAATGTCGTTGAATTTAACAAACTTTCCACCTTGACATTTTTCAGAAGTATATTCAAGCACAATGCTTAACATCGTCTTCATTTAACCTCCAAAGACTTATAAAACTTATTAAAGTAATTATAATTTAAAATAAAGAATTTTTTTATTAATTTATCTTATGCTCCTATATTAAAGTGAAAATGTTTTTAGAATAATTCAATTTGGCTAAATTAGGTATAAAAAAGCCAATAACAAAAAACAACCAACTATATGGTTGCTTAGACTACTAATAAGCTATATTGTTATTTTTGTTAATAAGAGGAGCAATAATGTTATATGTAAAGTAAATTATAAACATATTAAACCAAATTTTAACTGGGCTAAATAAAATATGGTTGAAGACAAATACAAAGATGTTGCTTTCACCTGGTTTTTGTAATGATTGCTGATCAGCAAATGATAATAATGGTACATTAATTAATTCAATTAAAGCTGAAAATATGATAATAGGGACAATAACTAAATAATTTGATGGTTTCATTTTAAACCTTGCAATAATAATAAAGAAAAACATTAATGTATAACCAGAAAGCATTGTTGCTAATAGACCTCACTTATTTGGAATAACGCCTTTTTTAATAATATTTTCTGGTATAACAAAGGCAACAAGTCAGAAGATAAATAATGAAAAAAGTGCTAATAGAACTAATGCTACAAAAAGGTTAATATTTAATAAAATATTTGCTGTCCCGTTGATACGAATACTTTTACGTTTTTCTTGTGCAAGAATAATTTTATTTTCCAATTTTATAATTTTCTTTTCATTGGATAGGTTTAATTTTAACTTATCAATTTGCTTACTAAGTTTTCAAATTTTGCTCTCATAAACATTATCTTGAAACTCACCGCCAAAATAATAACGAAATAATTTAACAAATAAGAAACCAATTAATCCTGCAATAATTCCATCAACCATGGTTGCTAATGTGTAAAGCGGATTATAAAATGATGGCACAAATAAAAATGACAACAAATCGCTTATTAAACCAACAATTCCACCAATTAATGGTCCAAAAATAAAACCACTAATTTTGATAGGAAGACCTATAAAACTTATTTTATATGTTGGTATTGATGCAACAGGAACAAGAGAAGTTGCAATAACCAAAAATACAACCGAGATTGCAATTAATATTCCAACAAAACAAATTTTTCTTATTGTTCATTTTGGAAAAATTGATCATTCTTCTCAAAATTTTTTAAATTTGTTTTCTTTCACTTGTTTATCATTTTTATTACTTTTTCGCATTTCTTCCTTTAATATAACTATATATTTAATTCTCTTTCTAATCTTTTGAATTCTGCTGTTAATCGACCATAAAATTCTAATATTGATCTAATATCATTTAGGTCACGGATTTGCTTATCACGATATAAATCAGTAAAATTATTGCAATAATTATTAATGAGTCTATGTTTTATGGCCAACCTTGTTTTTAATGCATTAAGTATCTTCTCAGCTCTTTGTTTAAATCTCCAATTGTCATTTTTATTTCTACTAGCAAATCATTCAACTATTTTTTTGACTGATACTTTTTTTACGATGTGTGCTTTATCAAGATTATTTAAATTTTTATATGAAGAAAAATCAACATTTTGAAAAACTTTTCATGTTTCACTATTGCCAACATCTAAAACTAAATCAGGATATTTTTTAAGCGAATCTACATAGTATTTAACTAAATCAATGTATTTATCGAAATATGATGAAATATTCTCGTGATTACAACTCTCTTCAACAACATTGTATAATTTTACTAAATATCTTTTACCTTTTTTAGGTGCATGATATGTATCATTAAATTCATTAATTAATTTTTCAATTTTTGCATATCAATCTGTGTAATTGTCATCTGCCATATAAGTTAAAACTTCTTTTAGTGAAGTTCATTTTTCTTCCAATTTTTTCATTTTATTAATTGTGGGTTCTAAATCAATTCTAGAATCAGTACAACTTGTTGCACAAAGAACACTTAAAAGTGAACCTGAAGCAATAGTTAAGTTTGAACCTAATAAAAATTTGCTAGTTTTTTTCATATATTCCTTAATGCCATTTTATTATTTGCCTCTAACATAAGTGTTTTAGATAAATTTTAATATTGGTTATGATTGTTTTCAATCATTGTACCTTTTAACAATTCTATCTATTTCGCTTTGTAAGTGACCAAAACAGATGATTGCATCTCTATATTCCCTGTGGGTTTTAATTTTAGTTTTATAAAATCTTTCATAAAAATTTCCATATAAAATCTTTATTATTTCGGCCGTGTGCGGTTGTCTTATTTTTCTTGCTTTATCAATAGCATCATCAACTTTTGCTTTTATTTTATTTGCTGATGACATACTTTTATTATTTATTCAATCAAAAAATTTTTCAACTGAAACTTCTTTTATTTTTTGTACCTTATCAAGGATTTCTAATTTCTTACATGAAACATAATCGAATTCTTCAAATGAACGATATTTTCTTCAATCGTAAACAATTGAATCAAATAAAAGCGGGTATTTTTTTATATCTTTATAGTATCTTTGAACCAAATCTATATAGTTATCAATAATAATGGAATGCTCATGAAAATTAATTGATTTAATAGTTACATCATAAAGTAGTGATAAATATCTCTTATCTGGATTAGGTTGTGAATAATCACTTTTAAATTCTGCTATATTTTTTTCTATTTTTTCATATCAATTATCATAAAAATCTCCGTAACTAAATGACAAAATATGCTTCATAGCAGGAAATTTTTCATCTAATTTATCAAATTTTTCTTTAACTTCTTCAAGATTGATATTTGAATATTCTTCTTTTGTACAACTTGTTGCACAAAGAACACTTAAAAGTGAACCTGAAGCAATTGTTAAGTTTGAACCTAATAAAAATCTGCTAGTTTTTTTCATGTTTTCCTTAATGCACATTTACTAATTTTTAATTAAAATAATTTTACCATTTTATGCCACTAATAGAGCATAAAATTAAAGCTTTTACATAAAATGATTTTATAAAATTTAGTACCTTAAAAATATAAAAATAAAATTTCTGTTTTACCAAAAGAACTATAAAACAGGCTTTTTAGTCTTTTGCTTACTTTTTCAACTAAAAAATAATAATTATTTTTAATAAACATTATGTATTTAGTAATTAATATATTAAAATTAAATTACTTATCTAAATTGAGGTATTAATATGAAAATGAAATTATATGAAATAGAAGCATTTGTTAGTGATAGCAAAAGAGAATGTAAAGATTCACCAAGAAGAAATTTTTTAATTAACGCTGATGTTAATATTATGGATTTTGCACTAATAGCAGCATCATCATTTAGGTTGAATTTTATTGGAGATAAACTTTTATTTTTAGTTAAAAGAACTTATGAAGATGCTTGAAGAGCTTTTGATAAGCCTTATAGAACTAAAAATGAAATCAAAGAATTTAAAAGAAGTTGAAAAAATAAAGAAAAATGATTAACTTATGAATATGAACCTCGTTATATTTGAGGTTGAAAAAGGGACAATAAACGTTCGCCAAAGAAAAGCCTTGAGCATGTTTTACCAAATATTAAAGACCATATTTTTCTAATTTATGATCAATATGAAGGTGATTATATTGAACTAAATCTAATAGTTAACAATATTTATGAAGATCAAGAAATTAGTAAGGACGATCTAATATTAGATAAATACTACTTTAAAGTTCTCGAGGCAAAATACTATGGATTTTTGGACACATATGAATACTGCTTTATACCAACAAGCAAAAATTGAGATGGTGAACTACCTATTTTTGAACCAATACTATATAAATGACCAAGTAATGAAGATTTAAAAGTATGAAACAATCTTGGTAAATTAAGTGACGATGAATTCTTTGAATTAACTAAGGAAATGGCACAATCAGCTAAGAATGTTTTTTGGACATCTAATAGTCTTAACATTCCTGAAAAATATTCTGAGCTTAATAAAGAACGTGAGAATAAGGAATTGTACACTGATATTAATGTTGAAAATTTTGACTATAAAGATGCAAATATAGATGAATTAAATGAAAAGACTGTTATTTGAGCAATCAAATCTAAGGAGTCATTTTTCCAAGACTACTTTATCGGTGATCAACTAAAAACAAACTAGTTCCAATTTGTTAAAACTAGTTTGTTTTTATTTAGCGTCTTTGTTATAAACAATATGAACAGTGTTGACACTTTCAGCAAATTGTGAATATGACGAAATCTTTCTTGTTTCATTGTTTTTAGTAACTAAGTATGTCTGTCTTATATGCATTTCCAAATTATTATCTGCACACCATCTATATTGATCCTCAACACTTAAAAGATGGATAGGTCAGAACTCTCAAAAATAATTGGCATTTTTACTATTGTAATCAATATATTGTTCAATCTTATCCTTATGGACAAACTTAATTCTGAAATTAATTTTGTGTATCATTTCTCTATGGTCTTCATCATTAATTTCCATTCTAAAGAACCTTTTTTCGTTTTTGCAACGTGAAAATTTTAATTGAGATCCATACTTATTGAATAATTCCATTAATGTTACTTTTGTTTCTTTTGGATCATATTTGTTTCCGTTTTTAAAATCTAATATCAAATCAATATCAAATTCATAACCTAGGTTGTTTTCATAATCACATAAAATCATATTATGTGCTAGTGGCCCTTCAAATCGATGACTAAAGTCTAGTTTTCCTTTAAGTTCCTTTTGAACTAGTTTTATAACTCTTAGTAAATTGTTAATTAGAGATCTAACTTGATTTTTAGGTACAAATTCATAATTTTTCATATCAACTCTTTTTTTTCTTTGTTTTTAAATAATCGTCTTATCTTGATTCTAAAGCCAATAATTAAAGCAGTTATCATCAAGAAGAAAATCAAAAATGCTAATTATTAGAATACCATCTTCACTTGTGTGTTTTGGATAATTCTTGCCAACTATTAAAACTTTTAAAAATTCATCCTTAACACTTTTTAGAGATTCAATTTCTTGCATATATTTATCACTCTGATCAATTTCTGCTGCTACTTGAATATAGATTTTTCTGTTTGGCTTTGTACAAACAAAATCAATTTCATAGTTTTTTCTAATTGTTTTATTATCTTTGTTTTTAGAAAACTTTTCAATAGACCCAATTGAAATTTCATAGCCTCTATTTTTAAGTTCATTATAAACTAAATTCTCAAGTAAGTGACCATAATCAAAAATATTAAAACCAATAATTGAATTTCTAATGCCTAAATCTTCGAAGTAATATTTAAATAGTGAATTTATATGTTTTTTACCTTTAACATCAAAACGGCCGACTTTATCTAGTATAAACGAATTAGCAATGTATTCTATGTAATTATCCAATGTGTGTTCTGCAATTTTACTTGTTGTATATTTACTATTAAATGTATTAGTTAGCCTTGATGTATTTGTTAGTGAAGCAATGTTGCTAGATAGCAATAGAAATAAATTATCAATTTTATTGCTATCTCTAATTTTATTTCTTTCAATAATTTCAGGGATATAAGTTTCATTGATTATGTTTTTTAAGAAATCCATTTTTTCGCCATCACTTAGCGGCATAGCATTTAAATAAGGTAAACCGCCATATGTCATGTAATTATTTAGTAATTCTACTTTGTCGCAATTAGGATTTGCTTGATATATTTCACTAAAACTTAATGGTTGCAATTTAATTTGATCACTTCTGCCTCTAAATTCAGTAATAATATCATGCGATAAAAATTTAGCATTTGAACCTGTTACATAAACATCAAGATTTTTTTCACTATTTAGTGCATTTAATAATATTTGGAAGTCTTTAATTTTTTGAATTTCATCAATTAATACATAATGCATTTTATCATCAATAATTTTTGAATTAATGTACTCATCCAGTTGTTCAATAGTTCGATATTTAATAAATAATCTGCTGTCTAGATCTATTGTGATGATATGTTGTTCATCAACCCCTAATTCCAATAGGTGTTTTTTAAATAAGTTATTAAACAAATATGATTTACCACAACGCTTCAGGCCTGTTATGATTTTTATTAACTTATTGTGCATTTTAGAAATTAATTTATTCAAATATTTTGTTCTCTTAAATTTCATAATAGTCCTTTATTAACAAAATTATAATATAAGAAATGTGTATATACACAATTTACCATACATAAATTGTATTTTATTTTCTTTTTTTGTGTATATACACAAATTTTGGTTTTTTGCATACTATTATTATTTTGTTTTTCAATTGTCTTATGTAAATTTGAATAAGCAAAAATATTCCAAATTACAAAATTTGGAATAAATATTTTTAAAAACAAACATTTTTTAACACTTAACTTTCATTTCAAATTCAACTTTGTCCTAACATTGCAAAAAGAATAAGTTGTATATTAAAAACTTCAATATATAAAGTTCCCTGATTTTTAATTTTATTGACACTTTAATTTTGTTATTTTTCTAAAAAGCCTATAAAATAGGTCTTTTAGAAAATGTGAACACTAAAATTCATAGTAAAACATTCTTATCAATCAATGATTGAGTCAACTATTTCTCTTTGCTCTGCTGCACTTTTTCTCAAATATATTCTTGTGGTTTCAATAGATTCATGACCCATTAAATCAGCTAAAAAAGCAATATCATTACATTTTGCTAAAAAATTTTTAGCAAAACGATGTCTAAATGAGTGTGGATAAACAGCATTAATATCAAGGTTATATTTAATAGCAAAAGTTCGTAGCTGAGCTGCTATTCCCCTTGTTGTTATTGGTTTATTTGATTTATTTGTAAATAAAAATCCTGATTCTAAATTTATTTGCTTAGCTCACTCTAATGTATCTTCTTGCAGACATTTAGGTATATAAATTCTTCTTAATTTTGAACCTTTAGACAATAAATCTAAGTATCCAATTTTAATGTGTTCAATTTTTAATTGAGTTAACTCACTAACTCTACAACCGGTAGCAGCCATAAAACGAATCACAAAATATCACTTTTTGTTATCTTTTAATAATCTATTTTTTAAATATTCATAGTCTGCTTCACTAATAATATTTTCTAAAAAAGGTTTTTGTTGAACCTTAACAACTGAAAGCTTAAGGTCTTTCATTCCGCTTGCTTCAAGATAATAATTAATTGATCTTATTCTTAGGTTTACTGTTTGGGATTTGTAATTCTCAATAAGTCAAAGTTTATATAATTGAAGATTTTTAACACTTACTGATCCATACATTCTTTTGAATTGCTTAATGCCATATGTATATGACAAGATTGTATTTTTTGAAAGTTTTGTGTCTTTTGATAATGCTAATAATACTTGTTTCATAACATAATAAATTATTTTATAAAATGCTTTTTTGATCTAAAATTAAAAATTTTTAATTTTAAATATTTAATAAGTAATTTAAAATTAAATAATAGTAATGAGGTGAAAAATGAAAAAAACAATATATGAAATCGAAGCCAGAATTGGCGAAAATAAGTTTAATGATATCTATAGAAAATTCTTAATTAACTCTGATATAAGTATTATGGAATTAGGCTTAATTACTGCTTCGAGTTTTAGAGCAAATTTTACAAGCTTTCCGGATATTTATTTTTTAAATAAAAAAATTGAGAAAAAAATTCAAAATTTTAGTAAAAGAGAAGGTGTTACAGTAGATGACGTATTAGAATATGGTAAAGATTTTATAGGTGATTTTTGATATGAGTCATATGAATATGAATTTGAAGATTGAGCTAACAAAGATTTTAAAAAAATGTATGGTTTTGACAGACCAAAACAACCTAATCCTCAATCACCAAAGACAAAAGTTAAAAAAATTCTAACTACTGTTGGTGACTCAATCAATCTTTATTATAATCAAATTGAAATTGTATTAACAGTTAAGAATATTGTCGTAGATCAAAAAATAGAAAAAAATGAATTACAACTTAATAAATATTACTTTAAAGTTCTCGAAGCCAAATACTATGGCTTCATTGATGATTTTGGAGATACATGAGTTGTAAATGACAATGCTAAAGTAAAAAAACTATTAACAAAATGAAAAGAAGAAAAATTTATGTGGCCAAGTAATCAATTACTAATGGAATTTAATAAACTTGAATATATGAGTGATGAAGAATTTATAAAGTTATTGAAGAATATAGCAAATAAACATAATGACATCAAGGCACTTTGAATACCTAATTTCATTTCAGGAAATGTCTTTAGTAAACGAACTAAGAAAAGCAAAGATAAAGTGTTGCACAAGGTCTTAAATGCTGAAACATTTGATTGTAATGATTCTAAGATTGATGAACTTAATGAATATGCACTTGTATGGGCTGTTGCAAATATGTCTACTATCTTTTTAACAGGTTTTGATGTTTGTGAAATTTCAGAAATTAAAGACTCTTTAACACGTTAATTTTTATTAATGTGTATATTATTAAAATTAAAGAAACAAAAATGAAAAAAACAATATACGAAATTGAAGCATGAGTATGTAACAATAAATTAACAACTAATATTTATAGAAAATTTTTGATTAACTCAGATTTAAACATAATGGAATTAGGAGTAATTACTCTTTCAAGTTTTAGAATAAATTTTTTGTCATTTCCTGATATTTATTTTATAAATAAAACTGTCAAAAAGAAACTTGAAGAATTTGCCAAAAAAGACGATATAACAATGAATGATTTAATGAAATATACAGATAGTTTTATTGGTTCTCATTGAGATGAATCATATCAATATGAATTCGGAGCTGCAGAATATTATAAAGAAAAAAATGGTTTTGAATTACCTAAAAGATTTAATCCAAAACCACCAACAACAAAAATTAAAAAGGTTCTTCCAAATGTCGATGATTGAATTTTACTTTATTACAAAGAAGTAGAGATTTACTTATCTGTTAAAGACATTAAGAAAAATCAAGAGATAAATGATGATGAATTTCAATTAGAAAAATATTATTTCAAGGTTTTAGATGCTAAATATTATGGTTTTGTTGAAACTGAGAATTATAGATTGATTGCAGACAATAACGATGACTTTAAGAAAATATTCGATAGGTTTACTTGTGATAAATTACAATGACCAAGCAACAGGTTATTAAAAAAGGTAAGTGGTTTAACATATATGAGTGATGACGAACATATAGCATTTTTAATGAAAATAGCAAAAGAATATAACGGTGTTCTAAAATACGATGTTGGTGCAAAAAATTGGCCTAAGGGTTATAATAAACCAACAAAAGAAAATAAGAGTAAAAAATTACATAACATCATTGATATTGAAACTTTTGATTGTGAAGATGCCAAGATTGATGAACTTAATCAATATGCACTTGTATGAGCAATCGCGAATATATTAACTATTAATCGTTTTGGTTTTGAAATTCCAGAATAATAAGTGAAATTATTTATTTGTTAAGAAATAAAATTAAAATATTGGCAAAGAAACAAAAAACAATATATGAAATTGAAACAACAATTAAAAGCATGAATCCTAAACTAGAACCATATAGAAAATTTTTTATTAATTCAGATATAAACATTATGGAATTGAAACTAATTACTGCTTTTCTTTTTAGAACTTGTTTCTTATTGCATTCTGACTTTTATTTTGAAGGAAGGTGCACTTTTTATAGAACAGCAATGTTTGCTGATTATTCAACTGAGAAGCATAAATAAGGAATTTATGAGTCATATGAATATGAGTATAGAGAGTATGAAACATATAGAAAAAATATGGCTTTTAAATGCGAAAACTTCCTAATGCAAAATCACCAGATAAAAAATTCAAGATGTTCTTCCAAAAGTCGAGAGTCAAATCAATCTACATTACAAAGACACAGCCATTGACATAAGAGTAAAAAAACGGATATCATAAGATCATGTGGCTATTTTGCCTCAGAAAAAAATAATGAAGATTTTATAAGTCTTCATTATTTTTTGAATTTACGTGTTGGTAATAGACATTATAGGAAGTATTGATGATTTGATTGAGAAATATGAAGAATTATTTATCGCCTTTAGGGATTATTTGTCTCTTTTTTACAAATGAATTAGTGAGAAGTCATCCTTAAAAGTTGAACTATCGGAAATGGTATATAAAACAGGAAAAAATGTAAAAAAATATGAATGATTCAATAATAATGTGATAGATTTATCAACTATGAAAAGTAATAATATTTGTATTAATGAATTTTCTAATGGCAATAAATTTAAAACAAATATAAAAACATATAATGGTGACTTATTATATGGCTCTATAAGACCTTATTTTAAGAAAGCCGGATTTTCAACGAATGCAAAGTTTGTTTGTGGAACAGTTTATTCATTTAACTCTTATAAGCCAGAATATTTTGTTTACCTTCTCTCAGTGATTTCAAGCGATGATTTTCATAAATTTACGTCACAGAATTCTAAAGGAACAAAAATGCCAGTAATTTCATGAAAAGACCTTATTAGATATAAATTTCTTTGTCCTAATGATAAAGATTTACTAGAATTTAATAATAAATTAATAGATCTTTTTAACCTAATTAAATCAAAAATGATTAGAATTAAATTTCTAAAAAAAATAAAAGAATTATTTTTGAATCATTTTTTTAAAAAGAATGATTAAAAGAAAAAAGCCTAAAAATAAAGTGAACCCCTAAAGTTGTACAAAAGAACTTTGGGGGTTCACTTCACGGACTCCGCTTGATAAAAATAATCGAATATTTTATAATTTTTTTGTACAAGATTTGGGTTTCACATCAAAATTAACCTAATTTATTTGATAATTTCTATTTTTTTACTTATTTACATCATGAATTTCTTGGCAAAGAATCGATGCAAAAAATATTTTTTTGCTTTGCAAAGGGCGTTGATTTTTCGTTTTATTGATATCATTTTCTCATAAAATATAGAATTTTCGCCTTCAAATTCTTCTAATTGTTTATGAATGTAGTTTATTCTTATATGTTTTAAATCATTTAGTGCCAAATTTTGCTGTACACTTCCTTTTCCTAAATTACTAATAAGTTTTTCATTCATAATAAACCAGCAATAAACAAAAGTTTTATATTCTGTTTTTAAATTCAAGACTCTTTGATTTAATATGCAATTATTTTCATCTACAACCCCAACTCTTCCAATGTTTCCAGTCATTGTTAAGAGAATATCTCCAACATTTAGCACTGATGAATAATTATTAGAAGATGGTGTACAGAAAAACGTGTTTTCTGTTGAAAAACCGTTTTCAGTTACATTCTTTATAGTAATTATTTTGTGGCTACCTGAATTAGAAATCTCACTATTTTTAAATGAATAACCATTTTTAAATGAAACAATTGAATTTAACAGGATTGTTTCATTTTTTTCTTCCATCAATAAGAAATTTTTTAGTAAAAAACTATTGGTTTTTTCTATTATTTCTCTATATTTCTCAATCAAATCATCAATACTTCCTATAATGTCTATTATGTATTGTTGTGTTGATAGGTCAGGCACATCAATTTCGATGCTTTGGATTAGTGGTAGTCTTAAAGAAGGTACGGTTGAACCAACAGCAACTCTTTTAAAATAACCATTATTTTTAATAAGAAAATAATATAAATACTTTGGAATAACAATATTTTTATTGAAATTCATTAATGAATAACAACGTTGATGTAAGTCAAATTTTCCATTATAGTATCTTGGAATGAATTCTTTTCCTTCGCCAGGTATTATTATTGATTCTTCATCAAAAATAAATTTTGGGGATCTTTTGACATTTTCGGACCTATCAAATAATGGGTATAAGCCATCTTCAACTGCATCAACAGAATTTGATTTTCCAGTTTTTATGCTGCAAACATCTTTAAGTTTCATTTTTTTGTCTCCCGCAACTATAAAAATAGCTAATGAATTAATTGTATTGTGAAAGGAAATTATATGAGAAAAGTTAGTCTTGAACAAATATCTTATAATAATAAAGGAAGTTATGGGATTCCTGCACCCGCTATTGATAAGGAATCTGTAAATGATATATCATATCTGAGAATTACTGATATTTCAGATGATGGAATAATTCCATCAAAATTGCCAAAAACAATAGATGTTCATAAAAATAAAAATTACGAAAATTATTTTGTTAATAAAAATGATTTACTAATTGCCAGAACCGGGTATTTAGGCAGAAACTATTTTTGCAATATTAATAACCCTAAAATGGTTTATGGTGGCTATTTAATTAAGTTCTCAATTATCAAAACTGAAGAATTAATTCCTTTGTATGTAAAATATTTTTTTCAATCTGAAATATGCAAAAAACAAATATTATCACTCAGTGGTAGAGGATCAGCAATAGATGGAATTAATGAAAAATTAATGAGACAGATTAAGATTCCATTACCTGACCTATCAACACAACAATACATAATAGACATTATAGGAATGTTGAGCAAAATCCTACTATCTTTACTACCTAAATAAACTTTAAACTATAAATTTTTCTTAAGAATTTCAACAACTTTCTTTTCCAATTCTGCACTTTCTTCAAATAACTTTAACAACTCTTGTGAAGATTCTTTAATTTTTGCTTTTAATTCTTCCTGCGTCATTTTTGGCTCCGAATCAAAACCAACATATCTTCCTGGAACTAACGAATAATCATTTTCTTTAATTTCGTCAAATGTTGCTACCTTGCAAAAACCTTGAACATCTTTATACTCTGAACTGTTGTTTTTTCAATTTAAATATGTTGAACTAATTTTTTCAATATCTTGTTGTGTTAATTCTCTACTTTTTTTATCTATCAATGTACCCAGTTCTCTGGCATCAATAAATAGAACATTTTTATCACCTTTATTTTTTCTTAAAAATCAAAGACAAGCAGGAACTCCGGTTGTATAGAACAGTTTAGTTGGTAGTGAAACAATAGCATCTACAACACCAGCTTCAAGCATATTTTTTCTAATTTCTACTTCCTTATCATCACTAGTACTTAATGAACCATTAGCCATAACAAATCCAGCTATTCCTTTATGATTCAACTTTGAATACATATGTTGAATTCAAGCATAATTCGCATTTCCCGGATCAACTGGTCCAAATTCTCATCTTGGATCAGCTTCAAGATCTGCTGAATAGTAATCCTTGATATTAAATGGCGGATTAGCAATAATATAATCAAATTTAATGTTTTTATGCATATCATTCTTAAATGTATCTGCGGCCGATGTGCCTAAGTTAGGCATTAATCCTCTAATAATTAAATTCAATTTAGCAATTCTTCAAGTTTCGGCATTTAATTCTTGCCCATAAATTGACAATTTAGATGAATCTTGATTGTTTTGCTTTAAAAATGCACTTGTTTGAACAAACATACCACCTGAACCACAACAAGGGTCATAAATTCTGCCAACTTTTGGATCAAGCATTCTAATTAATAAGTCAACAATACACTTTGGAGTAAAAAATTCTCCGCCTTTTTCTCCAAGTTTTCTAGCAAATCGACCCATAAAATATTCATATGTTTTTCCAATAAAGTCTCCGTCTTCAAGATCGAGTTTTAAATGGTTAGAAAACTCTTCAAATAGATCACCTAACTTTGATTTATCAACTGATGAAGTTGCATATATTTTAGGCAGAATTCCATTAAGTTCCGGATTCTTCTTTTCAATTAAAATAAAAGCATTATCAATTTTTTCGCCTATTTCCTCTGTTTTAGAAAATTTAGCTATTTCTCTTCAATTTGCTTCATTAGGAATAATTAAAACATTGTTTGCAATATATGCGTCATCATCATCTTCGAGACCAAAGCCTTCAGCAATTAATTCTTCTCGTTGTTTGTCATATTTTTCTGAAACATATTTTAGAAAAATTAAACCTAAACATATGTTCATATATTGAGATGGTGCAATACTTCCTCTCAATTTAACAGCTGCATCTCAAAGCACATTTTCATCAAAAAAAGCCATATGAACCCCTTTATTTTGTTTATAAATTATTATGTTAATTTTACTAAAATAAAAAGACAATGTTAAATTAATTTATAATTTAAAACTAATATGAGTAATTTAAAAAATAGTAGTAGTGAAAGAAAAGTTAGAGAGAATCTAATTGAGGAAAATTTTGTTTCATTATTAGTTAAACAAGATTATGAAAATATAAGCTTTGATTCACAATGAGTACTTGATAGAAACTTAGATCAATATATTAATTTTGAACTCCTTGAAGAGCGTCTTAAAAAGATTAACTCAAATATTGACCAATATTTTATTAACCAAGTTTTCTCTAAATTAAAAAAAATAAATAATCCGTCGTTATTTGAAACAAATAAGGCATTTCATAATTTTTTAATCAATGGAATAACTATTGATGATGATAAAAATAAAATTAGTAAGTTGATAAAACTTATTGATTTTGATAATCCACATAATAATACATTTCAGGTTGTTAGACAACTTAAATGTCGTGAAAGTAACAATTTAAGAATACCTGATGTAATTATTTATGTTAATGGGTTGCCACTAGTCATTGTTGAACTTAAGAATTTTGGAGATGAACAAAATAAAGTTTCTTTAAATGAGGCCTACAAACAACTAGGCAGCAACAGTGAAAAAGATGGTTATCGCTTTGATATTCCTGGACTTTTTCACACAAATGCGTTTTTGGTAATAGGTGATGGAGCAACTTTTAAGGTTGGAACACTAACTTCAAAGATAGAACGTTATTCAATTTGAAAAAGTGTTGCAGGTGAAAAACCTTATGATGTTGATACAAATCAAATCCAAACATTAATTAATGGTTTATTTAATAAACAAAGGCTGCTAGATGTCATTAAGAATAATTTGTTTTTTATAAAAACAAATAAAGAAAAACCAGTTAAAATTCTTGCTCAGTATCACCAATATTTCGGTGTTATTAAAGCACTAGAAAAAATTAATTCTCATATTAAGCCAAATGGTGATGGTAAGGCTGGTGTTATTTGACATACACAAGGTAGCGGAAAATCATTTTCAATGTTAATGCTGGCTCATAGATTAATGACTTCGGTTCATTATTCTAATCCAACAATTGTGGTTTTAACTGACAGAAATGAACTAGATGACCAATTATTTACTACTTTTTCAAGTGCAAGTGAGTTTTTAAGAACTACACCAATTCAAGTTAACTCTAAAAAAGAGTTATCAGAACTTGTTAACTCTACTAAATATGGCAAAATAATATTTACAACTGTTCAAATGTTTATTAATAATGAAATGATAGACAAAAATGAACGTAATAACATTATTGTAATTGCCGACGAGGCTCATAGATCTCATTTTGGAATTAATGAAGAAATTAAATATAAAAAATCAAGAGTCAATGATGATGAGTTAGATAGAATCTCTCATTTTGGTATTGAACACCAAATTAGACAAGCATTTCCTAATGCAACATTTTTAGGTTTTACTGGAACTCCAGTTGTTTCAAGACACAAATCAATTTATGACATTTATGGTGGCTTAATTGATGTCTATGATATGTGACAGTCTGTTGAAGATGGTTCTACTGTTACAATATATTATGAAAAAAGATATACACAATTTAGTGCTAAAGCAGATGTACTAAAAGAAATTGACAAATGTTATGAACAAGCTTCAAGCGAACTAGATGAAGAACAAATTAGCCATTCAAAAGCTAAAATGACTAAGTTATACAATATACTTGAAGACCCTGACATTATTAATGAACTTACAAAGAATATTTTAAGCCACTATGAAAAAAGAAAAGTTTTACTAAATGGTAAGGCAATGATAGTTGCCTTTAGTCGAAAAAGTGCTTTTATGATTTACCAAGAAATCTTAAAATTGAAGCCCGAATTACGGGATCAAATTGCTTGCATTTGTACAAATAGTAATAAAGATACTGAAGAGATGCACAAAGTTTTTGGTAATGAAGATTATAGAGATAACATTAAAAATGAATTTAAAAAAGATGATAGCAAAATAAAAATTATCATTGTTTGCGATATGTTATTAACTGGTTATGATGTGCCAGACTTAGATACAATGTACATCTTTAAAAAGATGTCAGATCACAATTTAATGCAAGCTGTGGCTCGTGTTAATAGAACATATCCAAATAAGATTGCGGGTTTAATTGTCGACTATATTGGAATTAAAAAAGAATTAGATAAAGCAATTGACGACTTTACTGAAAGAGATCGAAAAATTAATTTCAAGAACATTAAAGCAGATGCATATCAAATTCTTTGCGAATATTTAGAAAAAATTGAGGAAATTTTTTCTAAAAACAATTATGAAGATAAATTTGATAAAATTAACGAAAACCGCTATGAAAAAGTTCGAAATGCCGCAAACCTTATAATTGAATTAAAACTTGAAAAAGATTATTTAATGTATTCTAAATCATTAAAAAAAGCCTATACAATTTGTAGCACAATAATAGAAGATGACTATGAAAATTCAAAGATTATATTCTTTTTAGAAATCAGAAGCTTCCTGCTAAAAATTAATGAGGGTTATGCAGCAATTTCAATTGATGAATTAAATGAAAATGTAAAACAATTAATGAATGAAGCAGTTCAATGTGATGAATATAAAACACTGCAAAAATACGTTGATAAGAATAACTCACAAAGCATTCAAGTTTTACTTGACCCTAATAAGTTGGCACAACTTAGAAAAACTCATAAGAAGCACATTTATGAAGTAATGCTTCAAAACTTATTAAAGACTTCTATTGCTAAATTTAGAAAAGTTAACTACATTAAAGCAGAACAATTTAGCGAAAAACTAATAGATCTAATAAATCAATATAACAAAAAACAAAAAGATTCAATAGATTCTCAATTTATAGAAGATAGTTTTGTTAGGTTAGCAAAAGATATACTTGAGAATTCTAACGAAGCAGAAATTAAAGGGCTAGACTATCGTGAAAAGGCTTTCTATACTGCTTTAATAAATAATGAATCAGCACGAGAAGAACTTGATGAACCAACACTTAAATTGATGGCACATGAACTTAGAGAAATAATTGAAAAAGTAATCGAAATCCCTGATTGGCAAATAAGAGATAACATAAAATCTGGCCTTAAAACAAAAATAAAAAAATTATTGAAAATATATAAATATCCACCTAAATTTGAAAACAAAGCAATTTTAGACGTTATTAAACAAGCCAATTATTTAATAGACGGAGATGATGAATATTATTAGAAAAATTCAGCAATGTTTGTTTGCTGAATTTTAAATTTACTTAATATGCTGTTTTATAGCCACTTTGCAATAATTAATTACTCAACATTTCTATATGATTTTTCTAGGTTTGAATAAAACTTGTCTTGTTCTTCTTTACTTAATTTAAGTAGACTTTTATCGAGTTTAAAGTCACGGATTCATTTTCTTACAGCTTGTGGTGTTGGTTTTGCTTCAATTCCTTCAACTTGTTTAATAGATGCATATTTTAAATAATTTAATGTGTACACTTTGATTATTTCTATATCATATCTAATTCTTCCCTTAACCAAATCATCGTGGAAGTATGTTATTCTTTCTCTTATTCTTTTATCATTGATAAATTCATATGTTGTTACATTTAAATCAAATGTACCAGCAGGAGTAAATCATTCCTTAATATAGCGTTTTGAAATTCTTCATTTTGGTTGCCATTTAAATCTTAATTTTGTTCTAAATTCTTCTTCTTTTTTATTAGCGTTAATTGTTCTATTATTGTAATACTCATACAAAGGGTGTTCTTTATTTACTAGTTTATCATTCATATTTGATCTCCTTATTGCTAAAATCAATGGTCAAATTATATATTAAATTTGACTGTGTGCAAATGATTTATTTACCTATAAAACAGACTTATATATAAAATATATAAAAGCAATTAGATTTATGAAAATTGTGTTTCATAATGGAGTTACTAAATATAAGATATGTTTAAAATCTTCGCTAACAAAAATCAATAAAATTATTTTTGATAATTACAAAAGTTAGTTGTATTCGCTAAATTCTTTTTAGTTAATATTGTTTTAACAAAAATCGTGATTAAAACTTAATTTCAGTACCGCAATAATTTTTGTAACTTATTTTAAATCTTTCCTTTCATCTATTAGCAATTTCAACTCCTTTATACATTTTCTCAGTTTCATATATCGCATTTAGAAATTGTTCCTTGTTTGCAAAAGGAACTTGAGCATTGTTTTTGAACCTACTATTAGGCCTTATATTATAGATTGTATTTCTTTTAACTTGGACCTTTAATGGGTATCTATTTCCTGAACCTGCTATTTCTCAAATTTTCATCAGTCAAGCATTATTAATAGTTATTGTTCCCCTTTTATCCATTTGATAAGAAAAAATAATATAATCAGCATTTAATCTATAAGGCTCAGAAACAATTGAATTTATAAAGGATTCATAATTTGCAATATCAAATGATGGAGCAATAGTACAGTTAAATGTTTTGATTTCTAACATATTATTTTGTTTATCATTCATGCTCAAATAGAAGTCTGGAAATTCCTGCGTGGTTTTTGGCATATCAAAATAAATATTCTTATTCATTAGTCAAACCTTTAATCAATTTTGTATACTTATGCCAACAATATCCAGCGAATCAATTATTGCTTTTATTCCTGATAATTCAAATACTATTTTCCCTTTTTTATGCAATATGTCTGCTTTTAACATATTAAATATGTCTATTACACTTCTTTCCATTTTATTATTCATATTTCACTCTCCAGAATAAACCTTTTCAAAATTATTCTGTAATAAGAAAAACTGGAAAAAATATAGGATAATAAATAAAAAAACAATGTGTTACATAAATCACACATTTTGCTTAAATTATTCCAAACACTTTAATAATCTTTTAGATAGTTCATAAATAACAGGAACCACAACCGTGTTTCCTAGTAAATCAAAAGATTTTTTTAGCCCACTTATATTATCCTCAAACATATCCAATTTATATCATTCTGGGTAACCAAATAATTTTAAACACTCATCTATTGTTAGATGTCTAATTCCATCATTATCAACTACACCAAGTTTAATAACATCTGTTGCAACTAGAGTTGGTGCTACTGAATTAGAATCCAATATCTTTGTAAATTCATAACTCAGTTTTCCACTAACTATGTTATATCCTTTTGGCTTACTTTCATCATATATTCATTGTGCAACATTAGAATTGTTAATTTGAACATAAATCTTCTTTTTAGGATGTTCATGAACTAAATAATTTTTATTGACCATATCATCTAACATATGTTTAAGTTTATTTGAATCATGAAAAGTTGAAATTTGTTCTATATTTAATGGCATTCCATCCATTCAGTCAATATTTAATTCTTTGGCTCAGTGTTTTTTTCTCCTTTGTCTAAATAACTTTTCTATTAAAATAACTTGTTCATCGCTTAAATTACCTTTTAGACCAATCGTCCAACTGTGAATATTATTTTTACCACCACGCTTGTCTTTTATTGCTTTGCCATTCAATTCACTAGCTTTAAAATTTGATAAAAGACAGCGAGTAAAATGACTATCCACACACTTTAAACCCTTGGTTAGAATATCCTTAAGTTTTTTGCTTTTAATTTCAAAATTATCCATATCAACATACTTGTTTAAGGTGCCTAAAATATAAATTCTTTTTCTGCTTTGAGCAACCCCAAAATCCTGAGAATCCAAAACTTTTCAATTAACAAAATAACCTAAACTTTTAAGTTTTTGCAAAATTACACTAAATGTTCTGCCTATTTTGTCATTCTTATTTACTTTGTCATGAACTACTAAATTTTCAACATTTTCCAACAAAAATCCATAAGGTTTTTTGCTTTTTAGAATTTTTTCAATTTCAAAAAATAATGTTCCTCTTGTATCTAAAAATCCAAGGCCTTTGCCAGCTGAACTGAATGATTGACAAGGAAAACCAGCTAACAAAAAGTCAAAGTCTTCCATATGGTTGGCATTTACTTTTGTAATATTGCCTACTAAATTATTATGGCTAAAATTTCTCTTCAAAACTTTTAAAGCACTATCCTTAATTTCAGAGGTTAATATACATTGAGTTCTGAAACCTAATTCTTTTGCTGCTTGTTCAAAACCTAATCTAATTCCACCCATACCTGAAAAAAGATCAATAAATTTAATAACTTTATTTGACATTACATTTCTCCCATAAATAGATTCTAGTAACTTGCAATTGGAAAATAATTTATAAAAACTTCTTTATTAATTATAACAATTCACTTTAAAATACAATAGACAGGTAAGAAAAAACATTTTTTGCTTTTGACGGTTTGTTAAAAAAGTTTGATATTTCTTCATAATTAAAATTATTTTTACAATTATTATTTTTGCTAATAAACTTCACAAAAAATTTTTTTAAAAAAATAAAAATTTTTCTTGTCTTTTTAAAAATCCATGATAAAATAATATCAGTGGTTATAGCGAAGGGGACCCACCTGATTCCATTCCGAACTCAGTAGTTAAGCCCTTTAGTGCCGACGATACCAGAGATGGGAAAATAGGGAGCTGCTATTTTTTTTACCTTTTTTTGGCCAAAAATTAAAAAAATGCTTTTCAAAAATTGATAATTTTCTTCTATTTTGTCCAATTTTTAAGGTTGTAAAAATTATAGCCAAAACACATAAAAGTTTGGCTATTTTTTTAACCAAAACAGCAAAAAAATGTGTTATTTTTTTGTTTTTGTGTGTACAACATTAAGGTTTACCGCATTTTTTAAATGTTAAATTACATTTTTTTAAAA
Organism: Mycoplasmopsis caviae; assembly: GCF_024498215.1. Lineage (NCBI taxonomy): Bacteria > Bacillati > Mycoplasmatota > Mycoplasmoidales > Metamycoplasmataceae > Mycoplasmopsis > Mycoplasmopsis caviae. The sequence goes on from NZ_CP101806.1 coordinate 977,648, forward strand.
TTTTGCATATTAAAACATACAACATCATTAAGAAGTTGCTTTTAATTAATTCATTTTGTCTTCAATCCTAAAGTTTTTTCATAACTTTTGGGGATTGACATCATTTGTTAATTTCTTTTAAATATTCTTCAATCAACAAATAAATTGTTGATTGAAATAAAAAATAACTTATTTAATAAGTATTGAGCCGTTGGCTCTTATTAAGACCTGTCGGTCTTAAGAAGCAAAACTTTTTTTGTCTTGTCAGACAGGCTTTCTTCTTTTAAAAAAGAAGAAACAAGAAAAACTTACTTAAATGATTTGTAATTAGCGTCAATAAATTCCTTCATTTCTTTTGTAATATCATTTAACTTTTCAAGATTTTCACTTAATAGTTTTTTAATAAATTCAATGTCTTTATTGTTTGGGTTTGCAGAATTCTTAAATATATTTTCAAGTTTTTCAAATGTACTGGATGTTCATGTTCTATTATGAAGCATGGTTTTAATTGTAGCTCTTACACCTTGATGTTGTGGATCAAGATTTTTTGATATTGCATATACATCGATTGCACTCAATTCGTTTCCTTTCGGTACTCTGGCTTCATATTTTCTTTTCCCTCAACAAAGAATAATTTATTTTCAGGAGTTACCATGCTTTGCCTCTCCACTTTCAAACATAGAAACCCTAGCGCCATTATTATCAAATGGAGCAAGATATTTGTTGTCATATCTCACAGTATGATTAACTATTTTTCTTTAATTACAAGATTCATCTCTTCTTCAAAAATTTCAGTATTTGGCTTTCTAAAAACATTTGATTTTTACTTACTGCTTCGGCCTTTTTAAATTGTTTGTTGTATTCATCAATTAAAAGTTCAATTTTTCCCAAAAGTCTTCAAAACAGTTGATTCCGTTTGTATGAAAGAATGTTCCTATTCATCTTTGCAATGTTCAAAATGATCTTTCAACATTTGGTTTTACTTTTGGATTGCCGCTTGTTATAAGTTCAATTCCTCTTGCATTTAGCGCTTCTTCCATACTTGTTCTTGTACTATCTGAACCTCAAAAGTTCTTCTTCTATCCGTTATTATTACTTGTGGAATGCCATACCTTTTAAATAATTGTGTTAGAAGATTTTGATATCCAATTGTTGTTTCCTCAATGTCAATTCAGATTGCTAACAAACTTTTTGTTGCCGCATCAACAACGATTATAAATATGGTACTTCTTACTTTCTCCAAAAAGATGAAGTGGTGTTGCATCAATTTCAATAATTTGCCCAAAATCATAGTCAGAACTTTTATTTTGGTAAACACCTTTTAATGGATTTTTATTTAGAATTTTTTCATAAATTTTAATAAACTGTGCCTCGATTTTAGAAATATCTTGACCGTTTTCTAAAAACATTCTTCTTCTCTTAATCTCATTTTTTACTTTTCTCGTTGCATATGAACTGCAATAACCAAGTCTAAGCATTCTTTTATAAAAGGTAGTGAAAGGCAACAATTTTTTTCATCATTAGTAGTTTCATTATTGTAAAAATGCAACAAGGCTACACTAAGATCACCTTTTGATATTTTCTCAATATGTTCCACTAATTCATAATATCTATTAGTTAAATCAATAATAACTGAATCACTTACTTTCACACCCCTAAGTTTATTTTTATTACCATGTGATATACTGATTGCATCTTGGTTATTTGTAGATGCAATCAATATTTGATTTCTATATCTTTTAATTGTTTTTGTTGATGTTCTACAACCCAATTTTCCTAATATTTTTGATATTTCGGCATTTGGTCTATTTCAATATTGTTGAATTTTTTAAATCTAAAATTTTTTTATCTTCATAATCAGTTGTTTTACCTGTATCAACTGCTTGAAATCTGGTTTTAATTACAAGATTTTCCATAATTTAAATTCTCCTTTTTAAAATAATAATTGAAACCTAAAAATGGACAAAATAAAAGATAAAAACAGGGTGGACAAAATAAAATAAAACCATTAAAAATTAAAAAAATGCTTTTCAAAAATAAAACTTCATTTATAATAATTTTAATGCCCAAGTGGTGGAATGGTAGACGCTGTGGACTCAAAATCCACTGGAGAGATCCGTGCAGGTTCAAGTCCTGTCTTGGGCACCAAATCAAAATTGACCTCAAAAGCCTTTTTGGCTTTTTTGTTTTTTATTAGGTCATATGACTTAAAAGTTTAAATGCTTGAATATTATCTAAGAAACAATGTTTTTTTGTATCTGCTTTATCAAAAAAACCCTGTAAAACAGGGTTTTTGATCAAAATGTGATATGGTGCGAACGAATGGACTTGAACCATCGACCTCACGATTATCAGTCGTGTGCTCTAACCAACTGAGCTACGCTCGCATTTAAGTTTTGCTCAAAAATTATATAAGCAAAACTGAAAATTATTATAAAAAAGTGAAATTAACGTTTTGAGAATTGTCTTGCACGACGTGCTTTGTTTAAACCTGGTTTCTTACGTTCAACAACACGAGCATCACGAGTTAGCATACCAGCAGGTTTTAATTTTGCTCTGTATGTGTCTGAAGCTACTAATAGAGCACGAGCAATACCTAAACGGATTGCACCAGCTTGTCCACTTAAACCACCACCTGAAACATTAACAATAATATCAAATTGGCCTTTTGTTTCAGTTAATACTAATGGTTGTTCTGCATCTTGGATAAATAAATTTGATGTTAAGTAAGCAAGGGCTTCACGTTTGTTAATTGTGAATTTACCTTTTCCTGGTCTTAAAATAACACGGGCTGTTGATGACTTACGACGGCCTAAACCTCTGTATTCAACAACTTCTTTTTTGGTAACTTTCTTAGTTGTAGTAGCCATATTATCTTACCTCTAAACTTTCTGGTTTTTGTGCTTGATGATTGTGTTCAGGACCAGCAACAACACTTAGGTTTTTACGTTGTTTATTTCCTAATTTTGTGTGTGGTAACATACCATAGATTGCTTTTTCAACAAGAGCGGTAGGTTTTTTAGCTCTTAATTTTGCAGCTGTGATACTTTTTAGTCCGCCAGGGTAACCTGAATGGTGGTAGTAAATTTTATCTTCTTCTTTTTTTGCTGTTAAAACAACTTTTTCAGCATTAATAACAATTACATAATCACCCATGTCAGCATTTGGTGTATATGTTGGTTTTGTTTTTCCTCTTAACACAGAAGCAACAAACGCAGCTAAACGACCTAAAACTTGGCCTTCAGCATCAACAACATATCAATTTTTGTCAGCTTTTTCTCTGTTTACAATAGTGGTTTGTCTCATGACTTCCTCCTTAAACGTTAATTTAATTTATAAATTGCTTTTTTATTATATATTAAATTATTTTTTAGCAAAATAAATAATTAAGATATTTGCAAAAAATTTGGTACTTTTGCTCTTAATTAATTAAATATTCAACTGTTTTATATTTTTTATTTCAAATGTTTCTTTCTAAATTCTATTTCACTTTGAACAATTTGATCTATCGAAGTCTTAAAATCAATGTTAAATTCAGAACATATTTTCTTGTTTGAAGCAATTAAAATATCAGGATCCCCTGCTCTTCTTGGGCCATACTTTACATTAAGACTTCTATTCAAATTCCTTTCAAAAGATTGCACAATTTCAAGATTTGAAAAACCTTTTGAACTACCTACATTAAAGTAATAAGATTGGTTATTTTGAATCATTTTTTGAGCTACTAAAATATGTATTTTTGCTAAATCAACTACATAAACATAATCCCTAACACATGTTCCATCTGCTGTTTTATAATCATTTCCAAATATTTTAAAATCATTGTTTAGCGAAAAAGCAAAATAACTTATTGCTGGAATTAAGTGAGTTGGTTTAGCATCATTTTTAGTCAAATAACCAATCTTTTTGCTACTTGAAGCTCCTGCAACATTAAAATATCTTAAAAATGAATATCTAAATTTTTCATTTGCTTTAGCAAAATCTTTAATAATTTCTTCGCCAAAATATTTTGTTTTACCATAAGGACTGCATGGTTCCTTAGCATCATCTTCAAAGAAATAACCTTCATGAGTTGAATTATTTCCATAAATAGCCGCAGATGAAGAAAAAACTAAATTATTAACATCATTTTGCTTCATGGCCCTAAGTACATTTACTAAACCCATAATGTTTGTTTCATAATAACTAAGCGGGTTGCTAACACTTTCGCCAACCTTTATTAATCCAGCTAAATAAATAACAATATCAATTTTATTTTCACTAAATACTCTAGTTAATTTTTTAAAATCTAAGATATCACCTTTGATGAATTTGTTTCTTTTATCAACAAATTCTCTAAATCCGGTTGATAAATTGTCATAGACAATTACTTGATTATTAGTTTGAATGTTAAGTTGCTCAGCTACATGGCTTCCAATGTAACCAGCACCACCAATTAATAAATATGTCATTTTGCCTCCTATTTTATAAATTTTTTAATTCCCATATTAAACATAATTTTTGTGGGTAATTTCATATTTGCAATGATTGATTTAAATTTAATATTTGCATAATTTTCGCTTATTTTTTGTCTTATAAGTTTAATAAATTCCTTTTTTTCATCTTTTGGAATAATTCTTAATAGAGCTAAGCAAACTAGATTAATTTCTACAAAACTAGCATATTTAGACAAGTCTATATCTGCTTGCTCAAGAAGTTGAAATTGCTCAATTTTTTGTGTCATTTTTTCATATGCTTCAAATAATAATTCCAACTTTTTACTAATTTTTTCAACATTGGTAGAAAGTGAATTTTTTCTTATGACATATGTAATTGTTTTTTTGTCTAAATATAAAAACCTTGGTTTGGATAAATATAAATAAAACATAAATCGAATATCTTCGTAGATTGAACCTGAAAAACTATCACTATATTTATTGCAAACATCAAGATAAAATTGTCTTCTTATTAATAAACCTCAACGAAAACGCGGGTTGTAAATAAAATATTTAAGATTGTCTTGCTTATCATAATTTTTATATTCTGGAACTTTTGGTAATGGTATTCTTAACTTTTTTCAAAAATTATATGCAAATGTGGTTTTTGTGCTTATTATGTCATATTCCTTTGACATAATAACTTTTTTTAACTCATTCATTGCATTCTTATTGATCATATCATCATCATCAAGAAAGAAAACATATTTACCCTTTGCCTCTTTTATTAAAAGGTCGCTGTTGAAACCAGGACCAACATGAGGGTGGATTTGACTTAAATCAATAACTCTAATTTCAATATCCTTATTTTCGCTTTTATATTTGTTTAAAATTTCAAGTGTTTTGTCACTTGAGTAATCATTAAGGAGCAAAATTTCACAATTGCTTAAATTATTTTTTAGAAGATAATTAAGCGAAAAAATATTTCTTTTCTCAATGTTGTGGCAAGGAATCAAAATACTAATAAGAGGTGCATTATTTAAGTTTTTCATATTTATTAATTATATATTAAAGAGCCAAATTTGGTAATTTTCAACACCACCGTAATGGTTTTATTTTATTTTGTCCACCCTGTTTTTATCTTTTATTTTGTCCATTTTTAGGTTTCAATTATTATTTTAAAAAGGAGAATTTAAATTATGGAAAATCTTGTAATTAAAACCAGATTTCAAGCAGTTGATACAGGTAAAACAACTGATTATGAAGATAAAAAAATTTTAGATTTAAAAAAATTCAACAATATTGAAATAGACCAAATGCCGAAATATCAAAAATATTAGGAAAATTGGGTTGTAGAACATCAACAAAAACAATTAAAAGATATAGAAATCAAATATTGATTGCATCTACAAATAACCAAGATGCAATCAGTATATCACATGGTAATAAAAATAAACTTAGGGGTGTGAAAGTAAGTGATTCAGTTATTATTGATTTAACTAATAGATATTATGAATTAGTGGAACATATTGAGAAAATATCAAAAAGTGATCTTAGTGTAGCCTTGTTGCATTTTTACAATAATGAGCTTTACTAATGATGAAAAAAATTGTTGCCTTTCACTACCTTTTATAAAAGAATGCTTAGACTTGGTTATTGCAGTTCATATGCAACGAGAAAAGTAAAAAATGAGCTTAAGAGAAGAAGAATGTTTTTAGAAAACGGTCAAGATATTTCTAAAATCGAGGCACAGTTTATTAAAATTTATGAAAAAATTCTAAATAAAAATCCATTAAAAGGTGTTTACCAAAATAAAAGTTCTGACTATGATTTTGGGCAAATTATTGAAATTGATGCAACACCACTTCATCTTTTTGGAGAAAGTAAGAAGTACCATATTTATAATGCTGTTGATGCTACAACAAAAAGTTTGTTAGCAATCTGAATTGACATTGAGGAAACAACAATTGGATATCAAAATCTTCTAACACAATTATTTAAAAGGTATGGCATTCCACAAGTAATAATAACGGATAGAAGAAGAACTTTTTGAGGTTCAGATAGTACAAGAACAACTATGGAAGAAGCACTAAATGCAAGAGGAATTGAACTTATAACAAGCAAGCAATCCAAAGGCAAAACCAAATGTTGAAAGATCATTTTGAACATTGCAAAGATGAATAGGAACATTCTTTCATACAAACGGAATCAACTGTTTTGAAGACTTTTTGGGAAAAATTGAACTTTTAATTGATGAATACAACAAACAATTTAAAAAGGCCGAAGCAGTAAGTAAAAATCAAATGTTTTTAGAAAGCCAAATACTGAAATTTTTGAAGAAGAGATGAATCTTGTAATTAAAAGAAAAATAGTTAATCATACTGTGAGATATGACAACAAATATCTTGCTCCATTTGATAATAATGGCGCTAGGGTTTCTATGTTTGAAAGTGGAGAGGCAAAGCTTATGGTAACTCCTGAAAATAAATTATTCTTTGTTGAGGGAAAAGAAAATATGAAGCCAGAGTACCGAAAGGAAACGAATTGAGTGCAATCGATGTATATGCAATATCAAAAAATCTTGATCCACAACATCAAGGTGTAAGAGCTACAATTAAAACCATGCTTCATAATAGAACATGAACATCCAGTACATTTGAAAAACTTGAAAATATATTTAAGAATTCTGCAAACCCAAACAATAAAGACATTGAATTTATTAAAAAACTATTAAGTGAAAATCTTGAAAAGTTAAATGATATTACAAAAGAAATGAAGGAATTTATTGACGCTAATTACAAATCATTTAAGTAAGTTTTTCTTGTTTCTTCTTTTTTTAAAAAGAAGAAAGCCTGTCTGGCAAGACAAAAAGAAGTTTTGCTTCTTAAGACCGACAGGTCTTAATAAGAGCCAACGGCTCAATACTTATTAAATAAGTTATTTTTTATTTCAATCAACAATTTATTTGTTGATTGAAGAATATTTAAAAAGAAATTAACAAATGATGTCAATCCCCAAAAGTTATGAAAAAAACTTTAGGATTGAAGACAAAATGAATTAATTAAAAGCAACTTCTTAATGATGTTGTATGTTTTAATATGCAAAATTTTAAAAAAATTAATTTAACATTTAAAAATGCGGTAAACCTTAATGTTGTACACACAAAAACAAAAAATAACACATTTTTTGCTGTTTTGGTTAAAAAAATAGCCAAACTTTTATGTGTTTTGGCTATAATTTTTACAACCTTAAAAATTGGACAAAATAGAAGAAAATTATCACAAATTTGGTAATTTTCAACACCACCGAGTTATTTAAAGTTACATTTTTTATGTCGATATTAAATTAATTAAATGAATAAATTATCTATACTTAAATAACTTTATTATTAATTAAATTGCTTACCAATTATAATAATATCAAATTCATTTTACAAACAGGAGCAAGTATGAATAAAAATACACAAGTAATTATTTTGGCAGCAGGTTTTGGTTCAAGATTAACACCATTGACACTCAGGCTTCCCAAAGGTCTTTTGGAAATTAAGAAAGATATAAGAATTTTGCCTCACCTTTTGAATTACCTTAAAGATTTTAAAAATAAGACAATTGTAACTGGCTACAATTACAAACTATGAGACAAACTTATTAAACAAGAGAACCTTAATAAAGTGTTTAATAATGAATATAGTGAAACTAACTCATTGTATAGTTTGTATTTAGCAATCAAGGACCTAGATAATGTTGAGGGGGGGGTCTTAATAGTTACAAATGATACATTATTTTTAGAAAATATATTTGATAAGGAAACCGATTACTCCTGAGTAAATACACTTAGCAGTGATGTAAATAAAGCTGAATGAGAAATTATCGAAATTGGCAATAGAATTGTTGATTTTCGTATTAGAGACTTAAACAAAGTTTATAAGAAAAGCGAATTCGAATTTATAACTGGTGCTTCATTTATACATCAAAGAGACTTTAATAAATTTAAACAAGCAGTTATAAAAAGAGTAGAAAATCCTGCCTCGAAACAAAATGATTATTGAGAATTTGCACTACTTGATATATTAGCCGATATTGACCTAAGAAAATATAATTGCGACCAAAAACTCTATGAAATAGACGATTTCAGCGATTTGCTCTCTTTTGATAACGAAGCTCCTTGCTTTAAGAATGATATTTATCTTAATAAAATTAAAGAAATTTTTAATGTTGAATTTGAAGATATTTTAAATATTGAACCAGTTAAAAAAGGAATGACTAATGATTCATTTTCATTTAATATTAAGGACAAAAAATATATAGCGAGAATACCAAAAGAAGGTTCAAAAAGTTTAATTAATCGCTATCAAGAAAAAGATGTTTACAAGAAATTAGAGAATAATAAGATTTCCGAAAAAGTTGTTTATTTTGAAACTAATGAAGATATTGAACATCCTCTACATGGTTTTAAGATAACAGAGTGAATTAATAATGCCAAATCAATTAATGGCAACAATTCAAAAGAAGTTAAAAACGCAATAGAAACATATCGTAATTTTCATAATCAAAAATTAAGCGTCAACTTCGACTTTGATATTCTTAAACTTTTAGATTACTATATTTCAATTATTGGCGAAGAATACAAAAACCTTCCAAAACATATTATTGATAATGAAATTAAAATTAGAAAAATGTTGGAATATCATAAACTGCAAAACTTCCCAAAAGTACTCTGCCACATTGATTCAACAGCAGGAAATATTTTAATTGACAAACAAGGTAAAATAAAACTTATTGATTGAGAATATGCTGCAAATAGTGATCCATTTTTAGACATAGCTAACTTATGTATGGATTGTCAATATGGACTCAAGGAAGCAAATTGAGTCCTAGAAACATATTTGCAAAGAAAACCAACAAAAGAAGAAAAAAACAGATTATATATTTTAATAGCTTCGGTTGGTCTTTTATGAACATATTGATGTGAATACAAAAAAATATATAATGAATTCTATAACGATTACTATAAAATATATTACTCTGCAACACTAAAATTTGTCAATAAGGTTAAATATGAATAATGATGATTTAAGTATTAATACAAAAGAGCAAAAGAATAATAAAAATAAAGATTTTTTCAATAAATCAATCGCTCTTTTTTCTGGGATTATGTGAGCACTTAATGGTGTTTTGATTTCAACTCTTAGTAAACTATTGCCTCAAGACTCTTATTTTATTATTGGACATTTAGGCCAAGCAAAACTTGCTCTTATGCTTACTTTTTTAAGCGATCTTTTTGGTTTGCTAACAAGCTTAATAATTATTTTTTCCTTTAAAAAACACAAAGAGTTTTTTGCAGCCTTTAGAAACAAAAACATTTGGATTTTATTACTTAGTTCCTTTTTTGGTGCACCATTAGGTATGACAATGTATGTACTTGGCATTATTTATGTTGGTACTGGTATAAGCAGTGCAATAACAGTATGTTATCCAGTAATTGGGGCTATGTTAGCATTTATTTTCTTAAAACAAAAAACTACAAAAAATGGTTTATTTGGATCAATTATTTCACTTCTTTGTATATTAACACTAGGAATATTGCAATTTCAAAAAGGTGATATTAAGAATGGTTGAGGTTTTTTGTTCGCAATTATCGCTGCACTTTGCTGAGCGCTAGAATCTTTTTTATCGACCTTATCAATGAAAAATTCAATAGACCCTTTTGTGTCAATATTTTTTAGATATGTTGTTTCAATATTTGTTCTTGGTGTTTTTGTTTTGCCATCGTTAAAAATTTATGGACATAGTAGGCAATTATTTAGTAATCTTAACACTCTTTTAATTGTTGGATCTGGTGTTGTTGCTTGCATTTCTTATATGACATTTTATTATGCATTAGACAAAAATGGCATTCCGCTTACAACAGGCTTAAATATTTCATATGTTGCTTGAACAATCATCTTTGATTTAATGAGATTAGAATTTTATTCTTATTATTTTTACATTCTATCAATCTTAATTTTATTAAGTCAAATTATTACATTATTACCAGATGATAAATTTATATTTAGAAATTGAAAAAGACAGAAGACAAAATGTAAGGTAGAGGATACAAAAGAATCAGATTAGCAAAATGTCATTATTATAATACTTGTCAAAATTTATCAATTTACTAAAAAAACTATAAAACAGTTGTTTTAGTAAATTTTTTATTCTCATTTTTGTCAAGGTGCTAGTGAAATTGTAATTGAGTTTGATATAAAAGATCTATGAACTATTAGCTGAATGCTACTTCCATAGTAAAAGTATAGGAATTTTGTATTGCATTTAAAGATTTTTTTCTTACAAGAAAAAACACTTTTTTTACTTAATTAATAAATATTTTATTAATTCTTTTAAAAATAAAAAAATATAATTATTAAGTATATATTAATAAAGGAGAAACATGGAAGTTAAACAAAAATTAGTTTCAACATTAGCTAATGTTAACCTCTGAAGTGCTATTATTGCTTCTATTGTAATAATTGGACTTGGTTATTTGTTAGTTAAAATAAAATGATTTAAGTCAACTTGGAAGGCTGCTCTTGTTGGTGTGGTTATGAAGGTTGCACTACCAGCACTTGCTCTTTCAGGTTTTATGAAAAGTATATCAATTAATGACTTGAAGGAACAAGGAATTGTTTTAGGTGTTGCTTTTGCATTTTATATTTTATTATCTGCCGGTGCTTGATTATGAATTAAATTTGCACCTAATAAAACACCAGAAGTTGTAGAAAATGCACAAGAAAACACAATTATTGGAGAAATGAGTGCCACAAAAACAGTTGATGAATCTCGTCACCGTGCAATGGTTGTTTGAATGCTATTAATATTTGGTTCTACAACATTTTTTGGAATGCCAATTATTAGAGAATTATATTCAAAAGGCGGACTTTTAGCTGCTGGTATTTGAAATGTACCTTATAGAATTTTCTTATATTCATTCTGTTTTATGCAAATGAAAGGACTAAAATTTAATAAAGAAAATATAAAGAATTCTGTTAAAACAATGTTTTTAAACCCAATTATTATTGCTACATTTGCCGGTTTAATTCTTTGATTAACTCAATTAATTCCAGGTGCTGGAATTACTATTAAAGATGCAGCAGCTAATACATCAATAATGACAAAAACTGGTGCACTAACTGTAACAAAAATTGGTTCATTTAGTACAAATTTTTCAACAGTTTATGGAACAGTTGCTAACGGAAAAAATACTTGATATATCTATAATGTTGCTAGCGGTTTATATGAAGTTACAACTAAAACTCCAAAAGGTTGATTTGAGTGAGAAACAACACTACCATACTTACACAAATTCATTAGCATATTAGGTAGCTTATGTTCACCACTAATTTGATTAGCTATTGGTATGACACTTGCCGAAAGCAAAATTAAAGAAGCTGTTAGTGATAAATGAGTTTGAATTTACTCACTTATTAAATTAATTGTTATTCCTCTTGCTGTTTTTGCAGTGTTTTGAGGAATTAACAAAGCAAGTGGTGGAACTCTTATTGCTAAAAACGTTGGTATTGCAATGGTTATTTTTGCAGCTACACCACCAGCAACAGTTGCTGTTGGTTATGCAATAAGTGAAAATAAATGTGCAAGACTTGCAAGTTCTTGTTCAGCGTTTAGTACACTATTAGCTGTTATAATCTTGCCAATTTGAATCGTTGTAGGTGAATTATTATTCATATAGGATTAAAATGAAAATTATTACGTTTAAAGTTCGAGATGTAGAAAAACCAATCTTTGAAGAAATTAACAAAAAGTTTGGGCATGAATTAGAAATTCATAGCGAAAGTTTGACATTAGAGAATGTCAAACTAACTAAGAGTTTTGATGCTGTTATTGTTAGGGTTGATGGTTCAATAAATAAGGAACTACTTGACCTATTAAAGGCTAACGGAGTTAAATATTTATTAACTAGAACTGTTGGAACTGATCACATTGATTTAGATTATGCTCATAAATTGGGCTTTAAGATGGCTAGAGTGCCATCATATTCACCTACTGCAATTGCTGAATTAGCTTTTGCACATGCACTAATGCTTTCAAGAAACACAATTCATTTTGCTCATAAAAGTTTGAATAATGACTTTGTTGTTGATGCAAAAGGTTTTGCAACTGAACTTAAAAATAAGGTAGTTGGCATTGTAGGGATTGGAAAAATTGGTTTAGCAACTGCTAAGATGTTCAAAACTATGACAAATAACGTTCTAGGTTATGATCTTTATCCAAGTGATGAAGGCAAGAAGGTTGTCAAATATACAAAAACACTTGAAGAATTAGTTAAAAAAGCAGATATTATTTCATTTAATTGTCCTTATGTTAAGGGTAAAAATGACAAGATGATTAATGATGAATTAATTAAATTAATGAAACCTGGTGTAATTATTGTTAATACGGCTAGGGGGCAAATTCAAGATGAGGAAGCCTTATTAAGAGGTTTGCAAAGTGGAAAAATTCAAGCAGTTGCTACCGATGTTTTAAATAACGAAAAAGAAATTTTCTTTAAAAAACATACTAAAATTGAAAATAATACAATTAATCAATTACTTGGATTTTATCCACGCTTCATTTTAACACCACATATTGGTTCATATACAGATGAAGCTGTTAAGAATATGGTTGAATATACATATGAGAACCTAAAAGAATATGTTGAAACTAATGAATGTAAAAATGCTATTTAGTTAAATAATGAAACTATTGTCCTTTTGGATAATAGTTTTTTGTTGATTACCACTTTATGAGATTGTAAACGTAATCAGGTTTCGGAGTTGACAATGTTCCAATTCACTAAAAAGACTGTTTTATAGAGTTTTTTGTAAAAAACGAGCTGTTAAATTAATAACACTTTTAGGTTAAAAAATGCTATTTTTCACACTTTAGAGAAAAAATATTGGGTTTCGGAGTTGAAGTCAAATGAATTTACCAAAAGCTCTATAAAATAGACGTTATAGTAAAAAAACAGATACTTAAATTAATAACACTTTCTAGGCAATAAAACTCCTCACTTATAATATAAAAAATGAACTAAGTTTTAACCTAGTTCATATTGTTTTTGTTTTCTTTACTTAATTTCTCTTCTGCAACAATTCTTAATTGTTCATCTCTTCAATTCATATATTTTTCAACACTGCCAAATTTCTTTTTGAAATACATATCTTCAAAAACATGTGGCAAATATGGCACAACAATATAAATAATCAAAGTTACAATTGTCATTATTCTACCAATAAGCAATTCTTTATAAATTAAACTGCTCTTATCTTCAAATCATGCTAGCATAATGACATCAACAAATGGAGCAACTGTTGTAATAATAATTGCTATAAAGGTAACAATCATACTGAAGTATGCACAAACTAAAAAGTATTTCTTTTTATTAACTGAAACCAAGTTTGTTTTTCTGTTTCTAATTCCACCTAGAATTGCAATGGCTATAAATGTATAAACTATTAACGATGACCAATTAGCAATTAAATCTGCAAAATTATATAACTTATTTAAGTGATCAGAAACCGCTGAATTGAATGAATTATATGTTGCAGCTGGAAAATATGCTAATGCTCCAATGATTGAGAAAATCACAATCATTGGAATTGATATAACTAAACTGTATATCATTCCAACAATAGGTCTATTTGCATTAAGTCTATTTCTATATTTAAATCACAAAGGCAACTCACCACAAATTAATAAGTCCTCGACATATCTAGAAAACCACATTCCAAAACTGTTTATAATTCCTAAAACTCCAATTGCTATTGATACATTTAGTAAACCAAAAATTATATTCGCTGTTTTTATTCCTCATCAAGCATCAATAAATGTTTTCATTTTGTTAAATGAACCACCATTAATACTCATAGCAACTGCTATTAGAATATAAATTACTGTTGTAATTAATAAACCAATTAATAATGCATATGGTGTCTTTTTTGGTTCCTTCATCTCTGATTGAATTCCGCTGGTTACATAGAAACCATCATATGCAAAAAATATTGCTGATATTGATAAAAATACACCTAAACCAGCTCCAAAAGATTTAATTGAACTCAATGGAGATCCAGTTTTAATATTAAATTTTTGATCTTGCACAGTGGCACTAATTAAATTCGTGCCGCCTTTATTAGTAAAGGCTAAAATAAAACCAATCGAAATAATAAACACTAAAGGTAAAAATTTAATACCTAAAATTATCTTATTATGAATATCACCGGCTTTTGAATATAAAGAAGGCACAATTGCAAAATATATAGTAATTAATAAACTAATAGCAGTTCATATTATTCAATCATACTTAGTTCCTATAACATATGCTTCTTTACCCATAAATGAACCTATACCTTGTTGTAAGGAAATTAATGCATATAGTGGCATAAAAAAATATGTTAGTGGTAAATAAACATAAACCATAAAATTTTTTGACAGATTAAAGGTTAATCTACTATTAAATATTTGATTTCAGCCAACAATTGATAAATTATTTTTCTTAGAACTCGAAATTTCAACAAGGGCTAGTGCCATTGTAATAACTGCTAGTGCAGTGAAAATTCAACAAAAAATAGCTAAAATTAGACTTTGATGTGAATTATTTAATATACTCTCGCTCTTAAAATAAATTCCGGCTCCGGTACTACCACCAATAACCATTAATATTGCTGCAAAGAATGTTATTTTCTTCTGTTTTGTTTTACTTGTTTCATTATTCATTATCTTTGCTCCTAAGTAAAATTATTTTACCAAAAGCAACAATTTAAATCGTTGATTGGTAAAAATAGGCAATTAAAATGGGAATTTAGAGGTTTTTAGACTTAAATTTTCATTTTTTGAAGTTTGTAGTTGCTTATAAATGGAGGTATTTAATTTAACAATAGCAAATTAACACGCTATATTGAGATTAAAATTAGTGCTATTTCTTTTTGATTTTATATACAGCGAGAAAAGATTGGTTAACAGGATTTAATTAGGACGGTGAATTTTTTATCAAAACTAAATGCCATTTTAAAACATTTGGTTTTAAAATTTAATGTTTTATTTATTTAATCAATTATTGTTGTGCCCGTTGTTGGTTGTGTTGGATTTGAAGATTGCGATGGTTTTAAGGGCCTTGAGTCTCTTCGCTACAACTTGCAGACACTAAACAAAATAACATACTAGTAAATCTCAAGATGTCTGCAAGACTAATTTCAATTTTTCTGCAAATAAAACTTTCTTCAATAATTTAGAATCTATACCTTTTATTGATGAAATCTAAAATGATGCTCATGTAGCACAAACACATAGTAAAAAGCAGTAATGATTATTTTAATGTTCAGTAACCATTTTTTGTTGATTATTTGGAATGAGTCATAAGTTAAATTTATGCACCTTGCGCTATAATTATTTTATAAATTTTATAAGGAGAGAAAATATGATTAATATCAAGAAAAAAACACTTCATGGATATAAATTCATAGATCTCTTTGCAGGATTAGGTGGTTTTAGATTAGCATTGGAATCTTTGGGAGCAAAGTGTGTTTATTCTAGTGAATGAGATAAAAATGCTCAAAATGTTTATAAGAACAATTTTAATGATTATCCTAATGGCGATATTACAAAAATTGATGAAAAAACAATACCTAATCATGATATTCTTTGTGCTGGTTTTCCTTGTCAATCATTTTCAATTAGTGGCAAACAAAAAGGATTTAATGATAATAGAGGTGTGCTTTTTTTCGATGTCGCTAGGATTGTTAAAGAAAAGAAACCAAAGGTTGTTTTTATGGAGAATGTTAAAAATTTTGTAGTGCATGATGATGGAAGAACTTTGAACATTGTAAAAACAACTATGGAAGAACTTGGCTATACTTTTTTTCAAAAAATTTTAAATTCTTCAAATTTTGGAATTCCACAAAAAAGAGAAAGAATATATATGGTTTGTTTTAGAAATGACTTAAAAATAGATGATTTTAATTTTCCAAAAGGATTTAAATTAACAAGATTTCTAGAAAATTTTCTTTTAAAAGATGAAGAAGTGAAAAATTTATATGTTGATAGAACTGACACAATTTATAATGGGGTTAAATGCGATAAAAATATTAACAAACTGGTTAGACTTGGAATTATAAATAAAGGTGGTCAAGGTGAGCGAATTTATAGTCCTAAAGGTATAGCAATAACTCTATCTGCAAGCGGTGGAGGTTTCTTTTCAAAAACGGGTGGATATTTAATTAATGGGAAATTAAGAAAATTGCACCCTAGAGAATGTGCAAGAATTATGGGTTTTCCTGATACCTATATTATTGAGAAAAGCAATGCACAAGCATATAAACAATTTGGAAATTCTGTTGTTGTTGATGTATTGCAATACATTGCTATAAATATTGCTGAATCACTAAAAACAGCAAAGGATTTTAAAGAGCTTTAAAATGAAAGAATGAGAATTTACTATTTATTTAAATAAAAACAATATTAGCAAAAAAGTTGCAAGTGATATTGTGTCAAGGTTAAAAAGAATTGAGACATCCATTAAAAATTGCGATATAGATGATGAGTACAACAAAGACAAATGCAATTGTTTATTGAAACTTTTCGAAAATAGAGGAAATAATAAAAAAATAAAAAAAGAAATTAGAGAAAAGTTCCCTATAGGCACTATTGGTATGAATACATTTAAATATGCAATTAAGAAATATGTTATGTTTAAAATCGAAATAGAAAATCAGTAATTGGCATATATTTTGCATCCTTCTTAATATTAATTGAAAATATTACACTGGCATTGAATGTATTCGATAATTTTCTAATTTCAAAGCAATTATCTCTCTTTGAAAATAGATATTCATAGTTATTAATATTAAATCTAATGTTATGGAGATTAAAATTCGACCAAACAAGTAACTTTTTGTTAGATGAAACAATTTTTATTATTGAATAATTTTCTTGTATGTATTTAATGATTTCAGGTTGTTTTTTGATACTTACATTACTCGTTCCACTTTTTTTCACTCTATATTTTGCACTTATGTTAAAAGCCTCATTGATATTCTCAATATCTACAAGTTTAAAGTTATTTACTAATATAAATCTAACTTTTTTTCTTTTATAATGCGATTTTATTCAATCGGAAAAAATTGATTGAGAATTAGAAAAAATTAACTCTTTTCCGCTTGTTCCTGCCTTTACGTAATATTGAAATTTGCTATTCATGTGATTTATTATCTCTTGTGCATATTTGTTTATCTTGCTATCGTTTAATGGACTATATTCAAACTTTTTTGAATCTAGATTTGGCAACAATACAAATTGCCCGCTTTGTGCTGGACAGTATTTTACCTCTATATAAAAAATTTCTCCGTTTTGCTTCTCAACCATAATATCGGAATTTTTTGAATTAGTCCCACCACATCTTGTAAACTTTGCTTTGCCAGAAAACATTTTATTTAAAAAATCTGTTCCTTCAATTTCAAAAATTTCTCAAAAATTCATATTTATACCTTCTCCTACTACATATTAAACTAGTCAAATTTCCTACTTGTTATCAAGAAATGGAAATTTTTTTATTTTAAAATACTGTTGCTTGAAAATTATTTTTTGCTTTTTTGACATTAAATTACTATGTTTTTAAATTTAATATAATTTAATTAAGGAGGATAAATATGATTTACACTGTGACATTTTCTCCTTCGCTAGATTATTCAATGAACCTTGAAAGTGATTTTAAACAAGGTAATATTAATCGAAGTGTTAGAGAAAATTACATAGTAGGTGGAAAAGGAATAAATGTTTCAATTCTATTAAATAATTTAGGTACAAAATCAACTGTTCTTGGTTTTGTAGGTGGTTTTGTAGGTGAATATATTAAGAGTTCTCTATCTTCACAAAAAATAAATATTGATTTTTATGAAGTTAGTGAAAACTCTCGAATTAATGTCAAATTAAATGGCAAAAAATTCGAAAGTGCAATTAATGCTAATGGACCACAAATTAGTCAACAAGACATTGACCAATTAGTCTATAAAATAGATAAAAGCATCAAAAATGGCGACACGCTGGTTCTAGCTGGTAATATACCAAAAAATTTAAGTAGAAACATTTATGAAATAATTCTAGAAAGAATTAAAGATAGGCAAGTTTATATTATTGTCGATGCAACTAAGGATCTATTATTAAATACATTAAAATATAAGCCATTTTTAATTAAGCCAAATTTAGAAGAACTAGAAGAAATTTTTGGTCAAAAATTAAACTCATTCGATCTAATTAAGTCTAAAGCACTAGAACTTAAGAATATGGGTGCTAAAAATGTTCTTATTTCTTGCGGGAAAGATGGGGCTTATTTATTTGATGAAAATAATCAAGTCCATAATGCTAAAAGCTATAAAGGAAAAGTAGTTAGTACTGTTGGTGCTGGTGATAGTATGGTAGCTGGTTTTATTGACAGTTATTTAAAAAACAATGATTATAAAAGAGCCTTAGAATTTTCAATTGCTTGTGGTTCTGCCACAGCATTTGATACTCAAATTGCATCAAAAGATGCAATTATTAACCTAATTGAAGGGGGGCAAAAGTGAAAATAAAAGAACTTTTAACTCTTAAAAATATTAATGTCAAAGCAAAAGCAAAAGATAAATTAGAAGCCATTAAATTAGCTGTTGATTTAATGGATGATGATGTTATCTCTGATAAGAGTGCATATTTAGATGCAGTCTTAAAACGAGAACAACAAACAACAACAGGCCTAGGTGATCACTTAGCAATACCACATGGTCGTGGTACATTTGTTAAGAAACCTCAATTAAGTGCACTTGTACTAAAAGACGGTGTTGATTATCAATCGCTTGATAATCAACCAGTTAAGTTGTTATTTTTAATAGCAGCACCTGAAACAAGTGAGAGTGAAAACTTGCATCTTGAAGTTTTAGCAAAACTAAGCAAGATGCTAATGGATAAGGAATTTATTAATAAACTTATTGGTGCAAAAGACTCAAGTGAGTTTCTTAACTTAATTGAAGTTAAGGAAAGTGAAGTTGAAGCTGCTGAGAAAGTTGAAATTGATAAAAGCCAAAAATTCTTAGTGGCTGTTACAGCTTGTCCAACAGGTATAGCTCACACATATATGGCTCAAGAATCTTTGGAAAAAGCAGCTAAAAAACTTGGGCTTCAAATCAAAGTTGAAACACAAGGTTCAGATGGAGCAAAAAATGTTTTAACTAGTGATGATATTAAAAATGCAACCGGTGTTATTGTGGCTGCTGATACAAATGTTGAAGTTGAACGTTTTGCAGGCAAAATGTTAATTAGAACATCTGTAACAAAAGGTATCAAAGAACCCGAAGAATTAATTAATAAAATTTTGGATGGTAGTGTACCTATTTATAAAAATTCAGAAGTTAAAGAAACTTCAATAAGCGGTGGTGAAAAATTAAGTTTTGGTAAACAAATTTACAAAAACTTAATGAGTGGTGTAAGCCATATGCTCCCATTTGTTATTGGCGGTGGTATCTTAATTGCACTTGCATTCTTATTTGACTCATTTTATGGTAAGAGTGCAATTGGATCGCAATTCGGTTCACACTCAGCATTAGCACGATTCTTTATGAAATCTGGTGGCTTTGCCTTTGGATTTATGTTGTCAGTGTTTGCTGGTTTTATAGCTTATTCAATAGCAGGTCGACCAGGTATTGCTGTTGGTATGGTCGCCGGGGCTATGGCAGGTGCTAGTGACTTTGCAATCCATCCAACAGGTTCTAATGCCGGGTTCTTAGGTGCATTACTTGGTGGATTCATTGCCGGTTTCTTAATTTTAGGACTAAAATGATGCTTCAAGTGATTACCTAAATCACTTGAAGGTATGAAGCCTATGTTAGTGTATCCAGTACTTGGTATATTAATTATGGCTCTAATTATGTTCTTTATTGTAAATACTCCTTTATCATACTTAAATTACTACATTAAAGTAGCTCTTGAAAAAGTTGTTGGTGGAAATAAAAACATCTCAATTGGATTTAAAGTTGGAATGGGTATTCTTTTAGCCGGAATGATGGCTGTTGATATGGGTGGACCAATTAACAAGGTTGCCTATACAATTGGTACTGCATCAGTTGATCCAAACGGAATTAATCAACCGTGAATTATGGCCAGTGTTATGATCGGTGGTATGGTTCCACCTCTTGTAATTGCCCTTGCTGCTGACTTATTTCCACAAAAATTTACTTCAAAGGAAAGAAAAGATTCAAAAGTAAACTACTTAATGGGTTTTGCATTCATAACTGAAGGGGCAATTCCTTATGCTGCTAGTGATCCATTTAGAGTAATTGGTTCATCAATAATTGCTAGTGCAATAGCTGGTGGACTATCAGCTGGTCTAGGTTGTTCAGTACCTGCACCACATGGTGGAATATTCGTATTTGCAGTTGTGCAAGGATGATACTGATACATATTTGCATTAGTTACAGGTGCATTTGTTGGTGCATTTATATTAGGAATATTAAGAAAAAAAGTAGATCCAAGTGAACTAGGAAAATGAAAAGGTATTCCTATTGGAAAAGGTGTTTACTTTAACAAAAACAAATAAACAGAACAAAAACAAAATTTGGGCCACAAATGGCTCAAATTTTGTTTTTGTTGTTGTGCTACTGTATAAGCAAAAAAACTGTAAGCAATCTCAATTTTTATATTTCACTTTTCCAATTAGGTAAATGGTGATGAATATTTTTGTCTTTCTTTTCTCAATTTTTTGAAAAATCAAGGCCAAATAAACAAATAATTTTGTCTTCGCCTTTATATGACATATAATTTATATGTCTCCTTTCTTTTTTTGTTTTTAATTATTTTAATGGAGATTACGAAAAACCGGAAACAAAAATTTGTTTCTGGTTTTTCCAATGAATACAAATTAATCAATGAAATTTAGAGGCATTATAACACATTTCAAAATTTTTGAATTTTCCAAAATAACTATAAAACAGTACTTTTGGTAAAATACATAATTTAAAGTGTCAAAGTATTAAAATAATAAAAAAGACCACAAATTGATTGCTGGTCTATTTTATTATTTTACTAAACCTAGTGCTTTATCATCAGGAATGCTTAATGCTGAACCTACATATGCAAAAATTTCTGGGCTTTGATTAATGTAGTCGCCATTAATAATTTTTACAACACTCTCAACTGTTTCTTTTAATGGTACATATACACCCTTAGATTTTGTAAATTGCTCAGTTGTAAAAAAGTTTTGAGTAAAGAAGTTTTCTAATTGTAAGGCTTTTTTAACTGTAATCTTGCTTTCATCATCAAGTTCATCAAAACCTAGAATAACAATAATGTCTTCTAAATCCTTATATGCTTTAAGAATTCTTTTGGCCTCAATAATGGCTTCAAAATGTTTTTTGTCTAATGTACTTTCATTAATCAAGTTTGATGAACTGGCTAATGGATCAAAAGCAGGAAAAATATTTCTTGAGGCTTGATTTCTTGATAGAACTAAATTACCATCTAGGTGGTTAAATACTGCAACAGCAGAAGGATCACTTAAATCATCCATTGGTAAAAACATTGTTTGAAATGATGTAATTGAACCATTTTGATTTTTAAATAATCTGTTTTCTATATTAGCAACATCGCTTTCAAGAGTTGATTGATAGCCACCAATTGATGGTTTTTTACCTAATGTAGCTGAAACCTCATTTTCAGCTTGCACAAAACGATAAATATTATCAATGAATAAAAGAACTTCTTCCTTTTCTTTATCTCTTAAATATTCAGCAGCTGTTACACCAATAGGTACTATTGACATTCTAGCTCCAGGAGACTCATTCATTTTTGAAATATACATAATTGAATTTGACATCAATTTTGAACTCTCTAATTCATTAAATAATTCAATGGCTTCTCTTGAACGTTCACCAGAACCAATAAAGATGTTTGAAGTTGATTTATTTTTATGATTAATATTGAAAATTAATTCTTTCATTAAAACAGTTTTACCAACTCCAGCACCACCAAAAAGCCCTATTTTTCCACCTTTTGCAATTGGCATAAAGAAGTCAATGGCTTTAATTCCGGTTTCAATAATTTCAATTTTATCACTTAAAAATCTGTCCTTGTTAATTGTTGAATTCATTTCAACGAACATTGGTTTATTTGCTCTATCAGTTAAAAGTGGTTTGCCTTCAAATGAGTAAATGTTGTTTTTTGAACCTTGACCTACAGGAACCATAAAACTTTTTTGAGTATTAGTTACTTTATCATCAATTGAAATATCTTCAAATTTAAATATAACAACAGCCCTAACAGTCTTATCATCAACAATTCTCTTTACCAATAAGTAAGTTTTGCCATTGTGTAATGTTAGAACATCGTTAACTTTTGGTAAGTTTGTTTTAGTAAATTCTACTTCTACTAAGTCTGATCAAATTTTAATTATTTTACCATTCATTATTTTTCTCCTAACTCTTTAGCAACTTGCTCAAGGTATGATTGTTCAAGTGGAACAAATTCATGTTTTACATTAATTTCTCAACCTAAATTTAAATAGTTTGAATATTGTAATAGTGCAAAAGCAAAGAAGTTTTTAATAATTTCTTCATCATAGTTTTCGCCTGATTGCATAGTCATAAATGCTTTTTGTGCTTGTGTATTTGTTGAGATAAGTTTATTTAAGAATACTAATGCTTTTTGTTCATCTTTAATTCCTTGAAGTAAGCTTCATGAAATTAATTTAGACATTAATAATACAAAATGGAATGAATAAAGTGAGAAACCTTTTTGAGAAAACATTTTTTCAATCATTTTACCTTTGTAAAGTAATAATGAAGTTTCTTTGTTTAATTCATAATCAAGCATGGCTAATTTAATGTTTCTTTTATATGCTTTATAAATCTTACCGACCTCAGCAGCTACTTTTGTAACGCTTCTTGATTGAACTGATGAACCGGTTCTTGAAACTGAGAGACCTGTATCAATGGCTGGTAACTTACCTGCTGAGAATAAGTCAGCGCTTGTTACAATTTGACCATCAGTAATTGAAATAATGTTTGAAGCAATAAGTGATGTAATATCTCCATCAACTGTTTGCAAAATAGGTAATGCAGTAATTGTTTTTCTACCAACAAATGAACCAGAACGTTCTAATAGTGATGAGTGTGAAAAGAATGTATCTCCTGGCATTGCTTCTTTACCAACAGGTTTATCAGTTAAAAGAGCGATTTCACGAATGATGTTGGCATGTTTTGTCAAGTCATCATAAACAATTAAAACATCATCATTCATTGATAAGTTTTCTGCATAAGCAATACCATAGTAAGGAGCTAAATATTGCTCATAAGCACTAGTTGCTGGTGCATCAATAATAATTACATTATTTAAAACACCATATTTTTTAAGTGTGTTATAAATACTTGAAATTGCTTCTCTTTTTTGACCAATTGCTACATAAATACATTTAGTTCCATTTTTGGCTTGATTAATAATTGCATTCAATGCAATGTGAGTTTTACCAGTTTGACGGTCACCGATAATTAATTCACGTTGGCCTTTACCAATAGGAATAAGTAAGTCAATAGATATAATACCAGTAAAGAGTTGTTGATTAAGTGGCTTAACTGTCATTAGGTTATGAGCCAAACTAAATGTTTGGTGATCACTTGCTAGATTAGTAAATTTAGCTTCACTTTGAGTAGGTAGAACTATTTTACCATTAACATTAATAACTTTTCCAAAGTGATCTGGAGAACTGTGAACTATATTTTCGTTATTTGTTTCAACAATTTCTTCGCCAATATTTAAGGTTGCATTTGACAAATTACCCAATAAATAAGCTTTATTGTGACTAGCACTAATTAGGAGAAGTTTAATTGCTGGATTAGATTTTAAGTAAAAAATTTGGTGTTGTCTATAAGAATAGGCACCTTCTACTTCAACTATATAGTCAAAAGTTGAAATAATCTTAGGATTCTTTTTTTCCATATTAAATTCCTTTCAATCCTAGTGCTAGCAAGCTTACTCCTGTAAGTAAAATTAAACTTGCAAACACAATAGGTATAATGTAATAAATTAATGTTTTTGTTTCTTTAATTGATTTACGTTTAACAATTAGTGTAATTATTAATGTTAATAGAATCAGAAGACCAATAGCTGTACTTATTGAACCAACTATCTTTTTAATGTCTTGTTGTAATGCTCCTCTTTGAGCAAGAACTTGATCCATTTTTTGAATTTCGGCATTAAATTTCTTAATGTCATCTGGCTTAGTAATAGTAGCATTTGTTGAAATAATTCTAAGAATATTTAAGAGTTTTTTAATATCTGCTACCTTTTCAACATATTTATCAAACCATGTTATATTTGAAAAACTATTTATTGAAACGCTTGACTTAAGTGCTTGAACATCTTTTCTTAAATAGTTAAATAGTGTATCAACATCTTTAACTTTTGCTAATTTATCAACCTTTTCAAAATTCTTTTTGATGAATTTTTCATTGATTTCTAAAAGCTTTTCATATGTGTTAACAATTGATTCAAAAGCTTTTGGAATGTGCAATCAAAGAGGATTTAAATTAATTTTTGATTGTCTTAAACTTGAGATTGCATAGTTTAAGAATTCATAATTATTTTTGCTTAATATCTTTGTATTATTGCCTAAGTTAATTGTATCGATATATTGAGCATAGTGTTGGCTCATTTTAGTTTGCTCAGTCTTAAAACTGTCATCTAAATAGAGTTTTAATGAAGCATCAACTGTGTGGAATAGTGCATCGCTTAATGTATCATTTCCAATTTGTCGATAATCTATTTTTTCATCTAGATCAAGTGCTTTATAAAGCGAAACATATTTACTTTTTAATGATATTATTTGTTGTTCAAAGGCATTAAGTCATGCTTTTCTAAATGGATTATTAGTACTAATATTTAATTCTGACTCATATCTTCTCTTCTTAGACGTTTGAACTGAATCAGTTAGGCTTATATTAGCATAATATTTGCCATTTTTTTGACTTAAACTCTCAACTTTATAAACATATCTGGTGTTAATTGGGTTATCAAAGAAAAATAATCTTTTTTTGCCGTCCTCATCGCTTCCATCAAAAACTCGTTTTAGTTCATTGAAGTTTTTATCTGCATAAGCAAAATTTATATAAACTGGAAGTGATGGAATACTTTCGATATCAGTTGTGTTAAATTGATTTTTAGGTTTTTCACCTGGAACTATTGGTGGGGGTGTTGGGGCTGGTGAACTATTGCTATTTTGTTGCTCCGAGTCTTCTGTAGATTTTTGATTTTGTTCTAAATCAAAAGCAAGATATCTAGGTGTTATTACATCTTTGATGTAAGCATCATATGAAGAATAAGGATTTCCTTTTTTATCTTTTTTAATGAATTCAAAGTTAAGCACTTGGCTTTCTTTACCATTGATTGTAACCTTTTCTCATTTAGAAATTATGTCCTTGCCTAATTCAGGAATATCTTTTTGATCAAAGACAATTTTTGAGAACTCCTTAATTAGTTCTTTTTTGAAACCATCAATTAGATTCTCAAACTCAATATTTGACATAAAGTTGTCTTCTTCAACTTCTTTACCTGTTTTTTTGTCTTTTTCCTTCGTTACAACGCCACCATAAGGTTTAGTTGCATCAGTATAATCAGTTTTAGAGTCCTCTCCTAATTTAATGCCTTTATATTCTGTATTATTTAATTCAACTTTACCAATCTTGTATTTTTTAAGATTTGAAATAACTTTTGGAAAAATAACATTAAAGCCATAATCTTCTGGCTTAGCAATAATTTGACTCTTGTTTTTTTCAAGTCAAACAATTAATTGCTTCAAGTGATAGTTAGTTTCTTCTCACTTTTTATAATCTTTGTTTTTTTGCTCATCAGCATTTTTTAAGATGTCTTTTAATGACTTAATTGATGCTTCAATACCATCTGCAAAAGCCTTTTTAACTGCTTCCTCAGCTTTGTTCTTAAATGTTGTAAATTGAGGACTAATTGTTTTAGGTTTGGTTGTATTTTGACTCATTACAACCAAAGGTAGTGCGCTAGAAAGTACAAAAGAAGATCTTAATAAAAATTTATTCTTTTTCATTATTCGCTCTCCTTAAGTTTCAAAACCGAGATTAACTTTTCTTTATAAAAGTCATCTTTTGCTTTCTTATATTCTAAGAACTCATCAATATCTAGTCCAATTTTTTGTTTTGATTCATAATAATCAATAAGTTTTCTAAAATTATTCATATTAGTCTTATCAATTTTTTGTTTTTTTATCTTCTCATAAAAAATTGGCTCTGAAAAAGTTTCAATAATCATTGAGTCATTAATTAGAGACAAGTTAGCATTTTTTAAAAATAAATATTTTTCTTCGCCTTTTATATAATCATAAATTTTTACTAGTATATTTTCGTAACTTGCTATTGAATTGTCAACTAATTCATATCAGCCATCTTCATCATTTAAATTAATTGAAAGCAGTGATTTAGGAAAATTCAAAGTTTTGTTTGATAAAAAATTAATTTCTGTTGAGTAACTTTTTTTCATCATTCTCCTTTGTATCTAAATCTAGGACTGCTTTGCCCCTTGTGAGTAAGACAATTTCTTCGATTTCTTTTTCTCGCTTAACTTGAATTACTTTTTTAGATAATTTTAGAATTTGCTCATCTAAATCCTTAATTATTTTGTTAGTTGTAACCAAGGCGTTCTTGGTTGTATAGAATGAAGATTCGATAATTAGTGAATTAATAGCATTTTCAATAAATATATTAGCTTCATTATCAATAAAAGCTTCAGCACTAGGCAGTATCTTAAACTTTGAGAGATCAATTAATTCAGGTTCATAACTAGGAGCAAGTTTATTAACATCAAAGTCTTGTGTTGGTAGTAATATAAATGAACTCTTGAAATTTTTATTTGAGTTAATAACAAATCTGACTTTTTCATAGGCGCCTTCAACATAAAGAACCTTGATAATTTGACATAGTTCAATTGATAAATCTTTGTTGCTGATCTTGTTTTTATCAAAGTGCTTAATGACATTTAACTTGTTATCTGTGCAAAATTTTAAGGCTCTCTCACCTATGCTAATTAAGTCCATCTTGACATTTTTATGATTGCTTAATATATATTTTTCATAACGCGAATATGAATCAGTAGCATATTTTTGCTCTTCAGTAAGATAGATTCATAACTCTTTTGGTTTGAAAAACTTTTTAATTTTAAGTTTTTCAATAATTTTATTTTTATTTTTTTTAACAAATGCATTTTTAATATTGAATTGAGTCGAAACCTCATCAATTAAGTGTTTTGAAGCCACAGCATTATTAATATAAAAACTTAAATGCTTATTTAACTTCATCATACTAATAAGCAGAATGTTTTTATCATTATTAACTTTTACATCAATGTTTTTTAAATTTTCTATTTTTTTAACTAGTTTATCTAAGTGCATTATTCACCTATTTCTGCAACAAGATCCTTGCTAAACAACAATTTAATAGTTTTTGTTTCATGTGATATGTAAAATACTGTGTTAGGTAATAGTTCAATATAAAAGCCGCTATTTAATAATTGTGAAAACTTTCTGGCTATACCTATTAGAAAGTCACTATATTTAGCATCTTGCGAGTCTTTAAAGTTAACACTTTCAGTATTTGGATCTTCCTTGAATGAAACAGTAGGCACTAGTGTTGTTTTACTATATTTAAGATTCAAGTTAAAACTAACAACAAAACCATTGAAAACTAAATTAAATTTCTTAGTCACAGCTTCATCAATTTTGCTCATGTAAGTCTTAAATAAATCGTGGTTGAAACCTAAATTATTTTCTAAAAGCAAGGTTGCATAAAATTTCTCAAAGTTAATGAATTTTTCATTCTGAACAATTTGTTCATATTGTTCATAAACATTGAATAATTGAGTCTTTTCTACTTGACTAGTTTCTTTTTTATTTGATTTGAACATTTTGTTCCTTTCTTAAATTAATTCTAAGTGAATTAATTTTATGAAGAGAAATATATAAATCACAGAAGTTAACTAACATTAATGTAAAAATTATTGATAACTGAATAATAATTAAAATTTGTGTTATATATAATTTTGAATCAACAACATTGAATGCATAATTCGAATAACCTAATAAAATTTGGTTAATTCCAAAAATTACAAGTGTTGTAATATTTGCCATAATAAATGTAGCTATAAACATTGAAGTTCATATATTGTTTTCGCTTTTTCTTAGATAGTAAATTGATATCATAATTATTGAACAAAGCGAAACTACAAAAACGTTAACTAAATTAACTATTGAATTATTTGTATAAAAATTAATAATTGCAAGTGATAATCAAAGTACAAAGAGAAGCGAACTTAAATAAATTGTATTAAGCAATGTTCCTTTGGTTTTAAATTGTCTTCTAAATGTTATTGCACAATAAATACTTAATATTAAAATTGCAAATAATATTTCAAATAAGAATCAATAATTATTTTTGTTTTCACCTTTAACTAATATATTAGCATCTTTTGGCTTAATTGCAAATGTCGAAATAAATCAAAATACTAATGAAAGCAAAATTGCTAATAAAAACTGAATTTGATATCTAAAATATTCTTTTGTATATTGTTTGTTAATTAGAAACAATATTTTTTGAACAAAACAACCGAAAAGAAGCAGTGATATACCTAAAAACAAGAAAATTATAATAGTTAGATTTGTTGCACTTTTAAGTGAAAATAAGTGTTTAAAGAATGAATTAAATGAATTGTTGTGAAATAGAAAATTTTGAACTTTGCTTGATGAATTTCATAAATTTAAGGTAAGTAATATAAAGAAAACAATTAAACCTTGGCTTACTAGTGAAATGATCATTGGTGTTTTCTTAGAAAAGTTAATAGGGTCACTTTTTGATTTATAAATAAATAAGTTTACTTCATAGGCTATATTAATTAAAAATAGTGGAATAAATATGTAAGCAAGACTAAATATCACAGTTGGTTTTTGACTATTTATTGCAAACATACAAATAAATGCCGATATAGAAATTGATGAATATAATGCAAATCAAATTCAGTATTTTTTAACAAGTTCTTTTTGGAAATATAAATTCATAAAATTCTTTAAAAGGCTATAAAACAGGGCTGAAAGTAAAATAGCGTTCTTAAATAATATCAAGGCATTAGCACCCTCAACAATGGAGTCTTCAAAATTCAAAAAGTAATAAAATGTTCTTCCTAAACTTTTAAAAAGGCTTTTTCCCATTATTGAATGTTCAACAAATATTCAGATGAAAAATGAGAATAATGCTGTTAAAGTTAATATTATTATCTTATAAATTCTTATCAAATTACTTTTCTTTTGGTTATCCATTAAGATCTCATAATTATCGAAGATTTTATTTTTCATATTTGACTTATTGTTCATTAAATCTCCTCCTTAATTGCTTTATAAAAAGTACAAGAGCATGTCTTGTGCTTTTATTCTATTGTTGGAATTTAAATTCACTTGGTACATGTTCATCGCTTAGACCATTTGCAAACAGTGCAGTTGTAATACCTTGGTTTTTATATAATTTTTCTAATGCTTGCCGATATGAATTCTTTTGATCTTTACCTAGGCCATAAATTAAATCATATTGAGGTAGTGAATACTTCTTATCTCCTGTACCAAACATATCGCCATAGTCATAACCTTCACATCTAAATGCATCTGCTAAACCGGTATTGGCAAATGTATTTGAAGCATAAAATACTCCAACCATTTCATTTCTTTGGTTTCTAATACTTGAACCAGATGAACCGCCGTAAGGAGCAAAACGTTTAGGAAGGTATGCTAAGCCAAATTTAATATATTGCTTGCCATCTGATGATTTATGAAATTCTTTACCTACTTTTGGCACACTTAAAAATGTGTCAACTAAACCTGGTTTATCATTAAATGTACGGTAACCTATTTGATATGAAAGGAAGTTACCTAATTTAAGTTGATCTTCGCTAAATGTTGGTTGTGCACCTTCTTTAACTGCTAAGTTCTCATAATATCTATAGTCACTGTTAATTCATAAACTATAGTTTCATTTCATTTCTTTTATTTGAGCTTCATTTGCATATTGATCTTTTAACAAGAAGAAATCCTCGACTGAAAGTGGATAACCAACAGCAAATAATTGATCATAGGTTTCAAACTTTTTGTATGTTTCGTTTTTACTTGTATCTACAAATAAAGGAACATTAATTTTAGAATAATCACTTAGATATGATTTTTGCAAGAATTTAATATGGTTCGCTGTGTCGCTGTGATAATCATTTGTAACAGTTTTAGCTAATTCTTCTGCATTTGAAAAACCATTAATAAACTTGTTATCTAGGAGTTCTTTAAAATCCATTTCAAAAACCGCAAAATCTACATATTCCTCAAAATTAGCATATTTTGCTTTTTGTGTTTCATTAAGATAATCGGCTGGTTTTTTAGTTAAGAAATCTCTACCATCAAAGACTTTTTTGAAACCTTTAACTGGTTGTGGTGTTTCGTTGTTATTCTTTAAAGTTGAAGCAAAAGTGAATCTCTTAAATACACTGGTATCAAATTCAGAAAGTTTATATGTTGTTTTAATGCCTGCTGATTTTTCTAATCTGAGCATTGAAACACCAATTGTTTTATCAGTTAAGTGATCTGCAACGTGTAAGTTTGTACCAAAATAGAATTTTGTAGGATATTCACCATTTTTTGGTTTTTGGTAATCTAAAATTCACATTGTACCTGATTCACTTATTGAATCTTTACCTTGCAACAAGTTGGTAAGTTTTACTTGGAATGTTTGAAGTGCTGCTTTTTTGTACATCTCATTAGGCAATGTACGAGCTAGACCTTTAACTTGTCATCTGTTACCATTACCAGTATCAACTCATGATGGTTGCTTGCCTATTTCATTTCCTTCAAACATTGATAAGCCATCATAATCGTTACCTTTGTATGTAGGTAATGTAAAACCTTTTGCTGATGCGTTTTCATATGTGTCAAATTTCTTAGTTTTTGCTATTTCATCAAACTTCTTAATTTGTTCATCACTTGTAGAACTCAATTCATTTCTAACTTTACCAGTTTGACCATTCAGTTTTAAATTTTCCTTTAGTGCATTAACATAAGATTCATTATCTGTTTCAAATCTTTGGTCTTGTGTATATGATTTTAAGTATTCTTCTGTTTTTGACTCATCTGGTTTAAGTTTATTTTTGATTTCAAAGCGTCCTTGTCTATCCGCACCAAAATTACTCTTTTTAAGACCGGTTAGTTTAATTCTGTGAGTTGCTTCTAATTTGCCATCTTTGCTAGTTACTTTAAGAACTATTTCAACTTCGCCCTTACTATTAGCATCTTCTCTACTGCTTAAAATTGCATTAATATAGCTAAGGTTAACTTTATCCTTAATCTTGTCGCTTATTGCATTAACACTAATTTCACTTGATAAGTCTTGGAAGTCAGTTGCATATAATTCGCTTTTGTCATGGTATCTAATTGTCTGAAACTTAAATTCAACATCATCTTGATTAATTGATTTGACTAAATTATCAAAATCGCTTTTATTTATTGGGTTATTATTTTTAGGATCATCTTTTGGGTCCATTTTAGGTTTTACACCTGATCCACAACTTGAAGATAGTAACACAAAAGGCGTCATCAATGAAATTGATGATAAACCTAATATTAATTTCTTTTTCATTTTATTGTATTTCCTTAAATTATATTTAATCCGCCACCAGAAGATGCTTTTTTACTTGTGTATCCACTGCTACTTAATGTACTTACATTATCATCACTTTCAGCCAAAATTTCGGTTTGCTTGCTAATTGACTCAGCAATATCTAGCATAAAGGCTAAGTTTGAAAGACCTGTTCCATTAAGTTTTTCTGTACCAGTAATTTTAATTTGTCTTGTAGCACTACCATTACTAAAGAATAATTTAGCTTTTGACATTGGATGGTTGTCAATATGTTCTGTAAATGCTGCTTTGTTTAGTTCATCTGCTGAAATTTCAAACAAATCTGAATTATTAAACAATGTTAAACGTTTAATTTTTCTTGCACCATTATCAGGTTTTTGAGTATCTCTAAATACTAAACCTTTAAGTGATTTAATTTGTGGAATTCTTGAAAAATCAAGTCCAACTGGATAACTGTTTCCTTTTTCACTGTGATCGGGATTTAGACCAGGTCCAAAACCGCCTTGGAAAATAGGTTCATTATTTCTAGCATAATAAACCATACGTAATCCTAAATTAATTCTTTCATAAGGGTCGCTTGATCCTGCATTATAGTCAATTGAATCAAATGCAAGTGTGTCGAATGTAATTCTTGAAGCTCTTTCTTCTCTAAGGTTTCAGTTTACATTGTGATCAACTGTGTTAATAAACTTGGTTTTTCTAAATGAAAGTGGGTTAAATGATCAATTATCTGAATATGCATTTCCAAGAGTATACATTGCAAGTTCTTTTATTGTTTTATTTTCAAGCGCAATTAGTGAACTCGTGTTTGTAGCACGTGCTGAGAATCATAATTCAAGTTGTCTAATTTCATCAGGTAATGCACTTAGAATATCCTTGAATTTTTGTGATGCATCATTTGCACCCATATTCTTTATTCTATAGCCAACGATACCTTTTGGATCGCTCTTTATTTTATTGATAATATTAATAGCTTTTTGATAACCTTTATCGTTCGATGCATCTAACTCAAGAATGCTTCCTTCTGTAAATTCATCCTTGCTGCCATCAGCCTTATCTTTTTTGTATTTGTAAATCTTTACACCATCATCATCGCTTAAACCTAAACTACTTTTGTGTTCAGATGTAGCATCAGTTTTAGTTCAACCAGGGAAGTTTCCCTCTGCAATATCACCAGGTGCTCTTCAGTATTCACTATCTCAACCAAAAGCACGTTTTTCCATATTGTCTCTTCTAATTCTAGAAGTTACAGAGTTAAATTCTTTTGGTGGACTTGCTGAGAAACTGTTCAAGTTACCATTTTCATCAATATAAATGTTGTCCGGACTAAGTGTTAGACCTTTTTTAAGTCATTCTTCAACACCTTTTCCAAGTTCTGTAAATTTATCATGATTAAGATGGTTAACTCATCATAAGAATTTTCTTTTTTCTCCTCATTTATGGATTTCATCAGTTGAATTTTCTCATCTTAATTTTGCATCATCATTTAAGAAATTTGCAGCTTTTGGTGACTTGTACAATCTCATATATCTGTGTCACAACTTATCTCAGTTTCATTGGTCAGCATCTCTAATGTATTTTTCCATTTGTTCATCAGTCATCTTTTTAAGATGTTCTTCAGTAAATGTACTTGTGAATGCTTTAAGAACTCTACCTTCTGGTCTATTACCTTTTAATGTATCAACAACATTTTTAACATTTGCTTTTCTTAATTCTTCTGTTACTTCAACATTAATAATTTCACTAACAATTACATTTTGATATGGTTCAAGATTCGCGATTCCTTTTTCAACATCATATTGATTAACAACTCTGTCTACTTGTTTTTTAATAGTAACCATAACCTTAACACCATTGATTATCTTTTCTTCTCTTACAATCATAGTTTGAGATTTTTGTGGTGTTACAGGTTTTGGTTTAGGTTGTTCTCTTGGTTTTTCTGGTTCAATAGGCTTAACTGGTTTAACTGGCGTAACAGGTTGCACTATTGGAGCATTAGGTGTTGCCTTTGGCATTTCCTTTAAATTTGAATCTGCAATAGAATTGCTTGAATTTCTTCTATCAACAGTGTTGCTTGTTATAAAGTTAGGATTTGCTGAAGAAGAACTTAGATATGAGAAAGAATAATCACTCTTAGGGAATGACTGGTATAGAACCACACTTGATGTTACAGAAACAGCCACAGTTGAGCCTAATCCCATCAAGAGTATTTTTCCTTTTTTTGTTTTAAATAATTTCATTATCTCCTCCTTACATAAAGTAAGTTTTCTTGTGTTTATTTTGACTAATTTGTAAATTTATATTCGCTTGGAATTTTGTCATCACTATCAACACCATTTTGGAATAAATTAGTCTTAAAGTTTGAATTGTTTTTGTAAAGTTCTTTCAATGCTGAGAAATATGATTTCTTTTGGTCTTTACCTGTTCCATAAATTAAATCATATTGTGGTAAGTAATATTTATTGTTGCCAGTTCCAAATAAGCCTTTGTAATCATAACCTTCTGATCTAAATGCAGCTGCTAAACCTGTATTAGCACTATCATTTGAAACATAATAAACTGCAATAAGTTCATTTCTTTGATTTCTAACACTAGAACCCGATGCTCCGCCTGCTGGTGCGTAATATTTAGGTAAGTAACTTAAGCCTGCATTAATATATGTTTTATTATCAGCTGATTTATAGAATGAATTGCCACTTTTAGGTGCTGATATAAATGAATCTACCAATCCTGGTTTATCAGTGAAGGTTCTATATCCAATTTGATATGACAAGAACTCACCTAGTTTTAATCTCTCTTCTGAAAATTGAGGTTGAGCACCTTCTTGGCTTATCAAACTATCATAGTATTCACTTCTACTATTAATTCATAGACTATAGTTATAAAGTGAAACATCTCTTTGGTGATCATCAACATATTTCTTTAAATATGCTTCATTGAATGAGGTTGGATATCCAACTATAAATAATTGATCATAAGGATCAAGTATTGATAGCGTTTCTCCATTCTTTAATCCAAGTGGTACATTAATTTTTGAATAATCACTTAAATATGATTTCTTTAAGAATGAAATGTGATCATTTTTATTATCTGCGTATCCATTTGTAACTAGTTTTGCCAATTCTTCGGCAATAGATGCGTCTTTATTAAATCCTTTGTCATATAGTTCTTTAAAATCAATTTCAAAGACTGCAAAGTCAATAAATTCTTCATGATTACTAAATTGAGATTTCTGACTATCCTTTAAGAAATCAGAAGGTTTTGAATTCAAAAAGTCTCTACCGTTAAATACTGTTTTAATACCAGTAATTGGTTCTGATTCTTTTTTATTTGTTGTCTTAATTTCTGAAAAGGTAAATCTTGTAAACACTTTTTCATCTAATTCTGAAAGTTTAAATGTTGTTTTAATACCTGCACTTGGATTAAGTCTAAGCATTGAAACACCAGTCGTGTTGCTTTTAAGTGCATCAGCAACATGAAGATTTGTACCGAAATAAAATTTTGTTGGATATTTACCATCATTTCTTTTTTCAAAGTCCATTATTCATGTTGTTCCTGATTCAGAATCAAATTGTTTTGTAGTTGAGTCTTGGTTGGTAATTTTGATTTGGAATGTTTGTAGTGCTGCTTTCTTGTACATCTCATTAGGTAATGTACGAGCTAAACCTTTAAGTTTAAATTGATTTGGTCTCTTAAAGCCATCAATTCACGAAGGACCTTTAACTACCTCCGCACCTTCATTTAATGAAAGTCCATCATATGAACCATCACTTTTATAAGTTGGTAATGTAAAACCTTTTAATGCTGCGGAAACATAATCACTAAATCCTGCTTTTTTAGCTTCTTCATCAAATTTCTTAATTTGTTCAG
Source organism: Mycoplasmopsis caviae (assembly GCF_024498215.1). Classification (NCBI taxonomy): domain Bacteria; kingdom Bacillati; phylum Mycoplasmatota; order Mycoplasmoidales; family Metamycoplasmataceae; genus Mycoplasmopsis; species Mycoplasmopsis caviae. The sequence goes on from NZ_CP101806.1 coordinate 1,013,639, forward strand.
CACTTAATTCTTCAAGATCATTTCTAATTTTTCCATTAGGGTCAAGATTTTGATATTGTGGTTGCTTTTTTAATGCTTCAATATAAGTTTTGTTATCAAGATCATAACGTTGTTTTTGGTCATAATTATAAACATAATCACTTTCTTGTGAACCAGTAGGTCTTACACTAGCACTTGGATCAGTTGGAATAGAACCATTTCTTTTAGCACCATATGGTCTTTGTTCAAGTCCTGTTACTTTAATTCTTACTAATTCTTTACGCTCTTTATTTGAAACTTCAACAACAACTTCTAGCTCACCTTTTGAATTTGATACAAATTCGCTAGTGATAACAGCCTTAACAAATCTAACATTAATCTTATCTTTATAATCTTTGTTTTTTAGCACAGCACTAATTGATGTTTCATATTCACTAAAATCTGTTGCAATTAATTTGTGCTTAGGAATATTATTCAAAAATGAACCATCGAATTTGAAATCAAGATCATTTTCATTAATTGAGTTTACTATTTTCTTAAATTCATCTTCACTTATGTTATTCAAGTTATTATTTGAGATTTCAGTTTTATTTGCTTCTGGTTTTTTATTTGGATTATTTTTGCTAGTTCCACTACCACAGCTTGAAGCCACAAAAGGTAAAACTGAAGTAGCAAAACCTAGACCGATCAATATTTTCTTTTTTTTCAAAATACACCACCTTTGATTTACTCAAAATATGTCTTTTGATTATTAAATAATCAAATATATATTAATTATATTAAATTTCCCATTTCTATTTTCTTTTTTAAAAAATTGATAATTACACTAGCGAAATTAATTCGAGTAACTTTAAAAAATTATTTTAATGTATTTTTAAAAAACTCACATATGACATAAAATATAACAAATTTATCAACAATAATAAATCTATATTTTTAGTAATTTCTAAAACACCTATAAAACAGGCGGTTTGGTTATTTTAATGAAATTTACTTTGATATACATGTGATTAAATTCTTGTAAATTATTTTGAAAAAGCGACTTGTTTACGCAAATTTATTACCAAAAACATTAAAAAAGTGATTTTTTGAAGAAAAATTCAAATTTTTACTTGTTTTTTTGTAAATCGACTACGCTTAATTTTCTAAAAACACTATAAAATAGTAATATATGACAATTTTGATTTCGTTGTTTTATATTCAAAATTAACAAAATTTCATATTTTTTAAAAAATGGAAATTTTTTTAAAAAAATTAATTAAATTTGTAAATTTCTTCTATTTATCTCCTTTTCTTTTTAAAAGTGATGAAAAACGAAGATATTAACTTTGGTTTAAAGCGCCTAAGTTAATATCTTCGTTGTTTAACTTATACTCAAATTTGTTGAAGTCTAGTACCTTTAAAATTTCCTCAGCAAGTATCCTAATTACATCAACTGAAACAGCATTACCTGCTTGTTTGTATAACATAGAATTTGGATACTTTCTACCTTTAAATTCACTTGGTAATTTGTATGATTCTCCAACCGGAAAACCTTGAAGTTTAAATGCTTCTGTAGGTGTTATTTTCCTAATTCCATCCTTAACTAAAATTAAAGGAACATTGTGGCCACCTGTTCCCATATTTGCTGTTAATGTTGGACAAACATTACTCTTATTTTTTCTAAGATACATTCCTCTTCTGCATTGATAAAATTGGTGTGACTCATTTATATCGCGTGCTAAATTTATATCATTAGGACTATCGCTAAAATATTTTGGATATCTTTCTTTTGTATAATAAAACTCATAATTATCATTTATATTGATTTCATTATCTAGAATACTTTCAATTTGTTTGACTCGTTGCTCTTTGGTTATTTTGCTGATTAGATTATCAACTTCATTAAAATATGTAAACCTTTGAAAATCTTCATCATTCAAAAAACCAATTATGTATATTCTTTCTCTATTTTGTGGTAATTCTGTCAAGTCCATTGTGTTTAATACTTTTTCAACAATTTTATAACCACATTCTTCTAATTTTGATTTAATAGTTTTGTACGTGTTTCCACCATTATGTGTTAATAAGTTTTTAACATTTTCTAAAAACAAAACACGTGGTTTTCCTTTGTGTTTATCCATTTGATTGATTAGTTCAATAATTTGCAAAAATAGATTTCCTCTTTCATCATCAAATCCCCTTTTTTCTCCAGCAATACTAAAAGCTTGACATGGAAAACCGCCATTTAAGACATCAATTCTATTTTCAAAAAGTATATGTCTTTTGCTTTCATAGTATTCTTTTTCCTTTAAATTTGTTGCCAATTCAGGATTTAAAAATTTATGAATATCACCCTCAAGTAATGGATGAGAGAAATTTGTTCTGTATGTTTGGCATGCATATGCATCAATTTCATTAGCAAAACATATTTTATAAGAAGCATTTTTTATTTTTGCTTGCAAAAAACCAAGACAAAATCCACCTACACCTGCAAAAAGACTTCCTACGTTATATTTCATAATGCCCCCTTAATTTACACTTTCTTTTTTCTATATGCAACCTAAAAATATTGTTTATATTATAATTTCATTAATAATTAAACTATGAAATATATTAGCAAATATCTTAAGAGCCAATTTCCAATTACAAATAAAATAACTTACTTAGATAGCAGTGCACTTGTATTAAAACCAAAGTGTGCTGTTAATAAAGTAAGTAATTTTTACTTAAATGAATCTGTAAGCACAAGGACAATTAACAGCCAACTAGGAATTAATAATGCTCAAAAAATTAAGAATTTAAGAACTAAGGTTGCTCAACTTTTATCGTGTGAAAATAACGAAGTAATCTTTACTTCTGGAACTACTGATTCATTAAATAAATTTGCTCTAATGATTAAGAGTTTACTTAAAAAAGATGACATTATTCTTTTAGATGCATATAATCACTCATCAAATATGGCTCCATGAATTAAAATGGCTAATGAAATTGGTGCAAAGGTTAAAATTAGTCAAAATGTATTAGAAGACATAAATAAAGATGTGAAAATTGTGGCACTAAGCCAAATTTCAAATTCTCTTGAAAATAATATTGATATGAACAAAATCTATCAGAAGGCACAATTAAACAAAACTATTGTTGTCAATGATGCAGCGCAAGCTATTGCTTATGAAGAAGTATCGTTTAAAAATTGTGATGTTATTGCATTTAGTTCTAATAAGTTTTATGGGCCTACCGGCTTTGGTATTTTAGCAGTTAAAAATGATTTACTAAAATTATTAAGTGTGCCTTTTGTTGGGGGTGGTGTAATTAGTAACATTGATAACGAAAGTCAATATAGTCTTTCTTCACAGGTTGACAAATTCGAAGCAGGAACTCCAAATCTAGCGGCCATTAATATGTTTGAATCATCATTAGATTTTTTTAACAAAATCGGCTATCAAAAAACTCAAGAAATTTTAAACGAGTTAAGTTTATATGCCTATAATGAATTAAGCAAAATTGATGGTATTAAATTGTATAATAAACCGCAAAGTCATATTATTATCTTTAATGTTAAAAATTATAATAGCCACGATGTAGCACATTATTTGGGCTCTAAAAATATTTATGTAAGGGCAGGTATTTTTTGCGACCATTATCTCAAGAAAATAACAAAAGAAAAATCTTTTGTTAGGGTTTCACTTGGGATTTATAACACTAAGGAAGATATTGATAGATTAGTTTCTGCACTAAAAGAGGGAGGTGATTTTCTTGTTTTATAATAATGATCAAAAGCGTCAAATAATAATGGAACATTACCTAAATCCTAAGCACAAAAGTTCTGATCTAAAAAATAAGATTATTAAGCACGGGGAAAGTTGTGCCGATTATCTTGAGTGTGAATTAGTAATTGAGAACAGCAAGATTAAGGATATTAAATTCAATGGTCAAGGTTGTGCATTTTTTATAGCATCTACTGACTTACTAATTGAGTTGATAATAGATAAGAAAATTAGCGAAAGCACCTATTTAATAGGTCTTTATGAAAAATTTATACTAGGTGAAGAATTAAAGGAAGATGAAGTTAAAAAACTTGAAACATTATCAATTTTTGATAATGTTAAAAGTCAATTTAATAGGGTTAATTGTGCATTGATGTTAGCAAGAGCAATAAAGGAAAAATTAACTAATGAATAAAAAAGTTATTTTTCATATGGACTTTGACTCATATTTTGTAAGTGCTCATCGCTCAATAAATCCAGCACTAAAAAATAAACCTGTGGCAATCGGAAGAAGGCTAAAGCGTTCAATAGTTTCATCAGTTAGTTATGAGTTAAAGAAAAAAGGAGCAAAGGTTGGATGGCCTAAAAACAAAATATTGGATATTGATCCTCATACAGTCTTTGTTGAACCTAACTTTGATTTATATCTTTCATTGTCTAACAAAATATTTGAATATATTAGTGAGAAATACACAAAAAACATTGAGGTTTTTTCAATTGATGAATGTTGAATGGATGTTAGTGATGTAGTTGGAAATAGTGATCCTTGTAAGTTAGCTAAGAAGATACAAAGCGATATTTTAAATCACTTTGACATACCACTTACAATAGGAATTTCATACAATAAATTTTTAGCTAAATTATCAACAAATTTAGGCAAGCCTTTTGGCATTTTACAAACAAAACTTGAAGATATTCCAAGTAGAATATGACCATTACCAATTATTGATTTTTTTGGTATTGGTAAACCAACAGCTGAAAGATTACAAAAATTACAAATTAACACAATTGGCGATTTGGCTAATAGCAGTTGAGAAAACCTAAAGTTACAAAAAATTTTTGGCACAAGAACTAAAGGCATCATCCTTGAAGCACAAGGCAGTGGCAGTAACTTACTTAACTATGGACACAATGATCTAAAAAACATTGGTAATGAACTTACTTTTTTAACCTATGATATTGATGATCGTAAAGAAATCTTGCTCATCCTAAGAAATTTGTGTGCAAAAGTTTCAAGAAGAGCAAAAAATAGAAATTCACTTCCCAAAGTTATCTCGTGTTCAATTAGGGACACAAATAAAACATGACATTCTAAACAAAAAACTATGTCAGTTGTTTCAAATGATGAAGATATTATTTTTAAAGAAGCAAGCAAACTTTTTGAAATACTTTGAAATGAAGAAGCAATTAGAGGTATTGGTGTTAGATTACACAAATTGGTTAGTGAATTTGAATATGGAAAACAATTAAGCATCTTTACAAAACCAGAAGATGAAAACACACAAACATTTAAAATAAAAAACATTATTAATGATGTTAATTATCAACTAAGAGATAAAAAACTAAAACTTGCATCTGAATATAATAGAGAAAAGAAAAAGCAAAATATCCAAACAAAATTTCTACAAGAAGATATAGCTAAAAAGAATTTATAATTTAAAAATTAAGGAGAAATATGAAAATAGCTTTATTTGGTGGCTCATTTAATCCTGTACATAATGGGCACTTAAAAATTGCAGAATTCGCTTATAAAACACTTGAATTGGACAAAATGTTTTTTGTCCCAACTGCAGTAAGTCCATTCAAAAAAGGACATAAAGTTGCTCCTAATCAAGATAGAGTAAATATGCTTAGGCTTGCAATTGAGGATTTAGAAGGAAACTACGAGATTAGTGATTTTGAACTCAAGCGTGGTGGTGTGAGTTACACATTTGAAACTATAAGATATTTTAAGCAAAAATATCCAAATGATGAACTTTATTTTTTAATGGGTAGCGATTTATTGGCAAAATTGAACAAGTGAGAGCACATTGAAGAAATGACAAAATTGGCTCAATTTGTAGTTTTTAAACGTTCTAAAAACTTTAATAAAATTAATGCTAAAAGATTCAATGCATTAATTTTAAAAAATGAACTTTATGAAGAAAGTTCAACAGAAGTTAGAAAAGGTAAAATGTGAATGCTACCAGAAAAAGTTAACGAATATCTAGGAAGCCATTTCTTATATGCAAGTGAAATTGTACATTCAGTTTTAAGCGCTAAACGAGCTAAACACTCGGTTGCTGCAGCAACTTTTGCAGCTGAGTTAGCTAAATCAATAAAATTTGATGCAAAAATTGCTTATTATGCAGGCCTATTTCATGATATCTGCAAAGAATTAAGTGAGCCAGAAAGCAGAAAATTTATAGCTCAATTTGATAATAAAGCTAACAATAAATCAACTTATCCTAATCATGTATTGCACCAAGTTTGTGGGGCTCTTTGAGTAAGTAAAATTTACAAAATTAATAATGATGATATAACTAGAGCGATTAGAATTCATACAACACTTGACCTTGAATTAAGCACACTTGATAGGATACTATATATAGCTGACAAAATCTGTGACGGTAGAGCTTTTAGTGGTGTTCAAAAATTAAGAACACTTGCCCTAAGTGATTTTGATCAAGGTTTTAGAGAGGTTGTTATTCGTAATTATGAATATAATAAACAAAAAGGTATAATATTTAATGAATTACAGCAAAAAATTTACGACAAATGAATGAAGTAATTTTTTGGTAGAAAGGTTGCAATGAAGGAATTGGTTAGGGTTCAAAAATTAATTGCACAATCAGGTTTTTGTTCAAGAAGAAAAGCAGAAGAATACATTGAAAAAAAACTAGTAAAAATTAATGGGCAAATCGCTAAACTGGGTGATAGAGCAAGCGAGGAAGATGAAATAAAAGTTAATAATAAACTTATTTCATTACAAAAACCAAATTTTGTCTATTTCATACTAAATAAGCCTAAAAAGACAATTTCTAGTGTCAAAGATCCAAAGAAAAGAACTACGGTTGTTGACATAATTAATTACCCTGAACGTATTGCTCCAGTGGGTCGGCTTGATTATGATACAACAGGTGCAATACTTTTAACTAACGATTGAGAAATGATTAATAAACTAACTCATCCAAAGTATGAAATTCAGAGAACATATCGCGTTAGAATTGACTCTCCATTAAGTCTTAAAGAATTTAAACTCATAAATGTAGGCCTAATGGTTAATGGTAAGTTTTCAAAACAAGTTGTTGATCAAGTTGACACTAAAAGTTATCTAGTAACTCTTCATGTTGGTTCATACCACCATATTAAAGAGTTGTTTAAAGCTCTTAACCATAGTGTTATAAATCTCAAGAGATTATCTTTTGCTAATTTAACTGTTGAAAAAATGCCTGAAGGTTCTTTTAGAACTCTAACACTTAAGGAATTAAAAGATTTAAAGACTTTAATTTCATTGCAAGAAAAAAAACTATGCCAAAGTGAAAAAAAATAACTTTTTTAATGCCTACTTCATTATTTATTTCTGCACCCATAATTTCTGCTTCTTGTCAAAGCAGTTTTTGAGATATCGGTGAATATGAAAAAAATGTTTATGAAACTAGATTAAAAGAGTTAGTTAACAATTACAATGATAATTTTGATAAGTTAGCCAAATTTATGGACCAAAACAACAGAAGTGGATCATACAAGACTCATTATTATGAGGATTTTGAAAAAGCAAGAAAAATTACAAAATTTGCTTTTGATGATTTTATACTTAAATACTCATCAGCCATTAATGTTAAAGATGGTAAAAAAAGTTATAAGTTTGTTGTAAATGGTATTGATCAAAGCAATGAATTTGATCAATACTATCGTGATTTTTCTAGCAAAACAAATTCATCAAATAAAGAAACTTTTTACAATAATGTTACTTATTTAAGAAAAATTAATGAAGAAATAAATTCAATATTTGATGATTGGTCTAACTATATAAGAAACAATTCAAGTCTCTTGTTATTTGGCCAAATTTTTACAAATAATAAATTTGCGGGCTGACCTTTCTTTTACAATAGAAGTAATAGCGAATGATATCAGAAACAGTTTTTTGGAGATATTGCAAAACATAATGAAAATATTGCAAAAGAGTATATAACTAGGTACTTTGATAAAGATAAATCTAATATTGACTATAGTTTAATTAAAAATCCATCCGAAAGTGACGGAAAACACACTCATGCAGTAATGAACTTATTAAATGAATGAATATCAACAGTAATTTCTCCAACTGACAAAAACAATCGAATAAACAAAATAATAAAGTGAATTGAAGAATTCAAAACATTTATTATGAATAAATCATGAGAATTTAAAAAAGGTAATATTTTACTTAAATTTAAGTCTCAAAGTAAATTTGAAGATATTGATCTTTTTGATTTTATAAATGAACTTGAAAATAATATTAATATTTCCAAATTACCCTATGAAAAAGACATAACAGCTAAAATTAAACAAGAATTTTATAAGAATCGTTTCTTAAAAACCATAGATAAATTGGTTGAAATAGCAAATGAAATTTTATTTTTAGTTAGACAATACGAGTCATAGACTAACAATTTAAATAAGATTTGTTAATAATTAGCATTAATATATTAAAATTAAAATATATTTTAATTTATAAGGAGCAATATGTCAAAGGTTACAAAAATTAATATTGCAATAGATGGTCCTTGTGGAGCTGGAAAGTCAACTGTTTCCCAAGAAGTAGCTCGAAGGCTTGGATATGTTTTTATCAACAGCGGGAGTGTTTATCGTGCTCTTGCACTAAATGCTAAGCAACTTGGTGTTGATTGAAATGATGAGGCACAAATCAATAAGACACTTGAAAAAAATATTATTTCACTTGATGAAAAAGAAAACATTTTTTTAAGAGAAAAAAATGTTTCAATTGAGATTCGAGAAGACTCAATTTCTTTTGGTTCTTCGACCATTGCTACATATAAAAAGGTTCGTCAATATGTTGTTGACCTAATTCAAAATATAACTAAAAAAAGTAAGGGTTATATTATGGATGGTCGTGATACAACATTTAAAATTATGCCTTATGCCGAACTCAAAATCTTCTTGACTGCTTCACCAGAAGAGAGAGCTATGAGAAGACTAAATCAAAATGTTGCACTTGGCTTCAATATGGATTACAACAAAATACTTGATGAAGTTAAGCTTAGAGACTTCCAAGATATGAATCGTGAGGTTGATCCTCTTCACAAAGTTAAAGATGCAAAAGAAATTGATTGTACAAACATGGGTTTTGAAGCTGTTGTTGTAAATATTATTGAATTAGTAAAAAAAACTATAGAAAGGTTAAACAAGAAGAATGAGAAATAATGTTATAGCTATAATTGGTAAGCCTAATGTTGGTAAAAGTACACTATTTAACAGGCTAATTGGTAAAAGAAGTTCAATTATTTTTGATCGCCCGGGCGTCACTAGAGATCGTCTTTATGAAACCTTTTCATGAAACGGTAAAGAAATAAAAGTTATTGATACTGGTGGTATTGAAATTGAAAATAGACCTTTTCAAGACCATATTAAAATCCAAGCAAATATTGCAATTGAAGAAGCTAATGTAATTATATTTATTGTTGATGGTAATGCTGACATTACTAATGATGATTCAATGATTTATAACATGCTCCAAAAATCAGGCAAACCTATTGTAGTTGTTGCTAATAAATTAGATAATATTTCACAATTTAATTATTCATGATATTCACTTGGTGTTGACCATATTTTTCCTATTTCTGCACAACATGGAAACGGTGTTGGAGATGTTTTAGACCAATGTCTTAAACATCTATCACTTGATGATGAAAAAAGTGAAAAGTTATTTAAACTTTCAATAATTGGACGACCTAATGCAGGTAAGAGTTCAATGCTTAATAGACTTGCAGGCGAAAATCGCTCAATAGTTTCTGAAATCGCTGGCACAACAAGAGACAGTGTTAAAAGTGTTGTTAAAATAAAAAATGAAACTCTAGAAATTATTGATACCGCAGGCATTACAAGAAAAAGTAAAATTGAAGACAGCGTTGACCACTATGCACTAAAGCGTGCAATGAGTTCATTAGATGAGTCGAATTTATCTCTTATTTTAATTGACTCAACTCAAGAATTATCTCACTTTGATGCTCGAATTATTGGATATGCATTAGATAATAATAAACCAATTATTATTGTGGTTAATAAGTGAGACTTAGTTGAAAAAGAAACTCAAACAATGGCTGATTTCGAAAAGAAAATGCGTAATAAGTTTCATTTTGTGCCTTGAGTTCCAATTTGTTTTGTTTCAGTCAAAACAAATTCAAGAATGGATAAATTAATTGAAACAATTATCAAAGTTAAGCAAAATCTTGAACGTGATGTCAAGCCTTCCGTTTTATCAAATTTAATTCATGAAACCCAAATGGTTCAACCAGCTGCTCCATATAATGGTGGAAGATTAAATATCTATTTTGCTCGCAAAACTCAGGATCCAATTCCAACCTTTGTTTTCTTTGTTAACAATCGTAAATATGTTCATTTTAGTTATGAACGCTTTCTAGAAAAACAAATTAGGCAAGTTTTAGACTATACCGGATGTCCAATAAACCTAATATTTAAAAATAAATCAGGTTTAGAATAAACATAATTAAAACTAATTTAAAAATATGCAAAAGTCAAATAATCAAATTAAAATTTACACAGGTTTAGATCAAAGCAAGATTAAGAAAGAATATCGCAACAATCTTAAAAAATCTTGATTCGCTCGCAACATTGCACCTGTTGACAATAAAAGGTGACTATTTATTGAAAAAATAGTCAAATTTTTCTTAATGATTATCTTATGAATAGCAACTCCAAGACTTAGTTGAAAAAATAAAAGCAAAACCAATGAATTAATTAATAGAACATATAAAAAGTTTACCGATAAGTCTTTTGTTTTTATTCCTTTAACCACTGCCTTTTATTTTCTGGTTTCATTTGTGCCTATTATTACAATTATGATTATTTTGCTTTCTCTAATCCCTAGTTATCACACTCTTTTTATTAATGAAATTTTGGGACGAATTATACCTGGTGTTACATCAATAATTAAAATTCCTGATACATCTAAAAAAGGTGCTCAATTAACTTCACTAATTATTCTTTGCTTAGCTTCTTTATGAATGTCATCTAGTGGTTTTGGTAAATTTATTTATAGTCAAAACTATATTTATGGTCATAAAAATTTGGGTAATTGATTAACTAATAGACTCAAGGGATTACTTGTTGTCTTAAGCATTAGTATTTACTTATTTTTAGCAGGTGCTTTATATTTATTTTTCTATCAAACTTTCACTGACAGCCTAAGTATTTATTACAAAAATATTTATTTTTATATAACCTTTTCAATTTATTTATTAGTTGTGCTTTACTTTGGTTTAAGCTTGCTGTACACAATGAGCCCGAGTTTTAAACTTGGCTGAACAACTGTTTTTCCAGGTGTGTTAATCACTAGTATTCCTATTATGATTTTTATGACAATTTTTGGTTTCTTAACTTCTTTAATTAAATATGATAAGTATGGTATTATTGGCTCGTTTATGTATATAGCACTTTTTGTTTCTTATTTAACATACTTTATGTTCTTAGGAATTATTGTTAATGAAGCATATTATAAAACGTTTGTATCTTCTTACACTGTTTCAAAACGCAGTTTATTTGGCAAAATGTTTTTAAAAATATAGGTGGCTGAACCTATATTTTTTTATAAAAAGCCTGTTTTATAGGGCTTTTAGTTAAATAAGAATTATAAAAAGCAAAGTGTTTTTTACATCTATAAGTCTAGCACTATTGAGTCAATGCATTTAGTGCAATTAGAAACATTGTACTAAATTCTACGAGTCGTTCATCTGAACTTAATGAAGCGCCTGTAACTATATTTTCCGAAACACTTAATAGTGCAGCTGCTTTTTTATTGCACCTTTGTGCTGTTGCAAAAAGTGCAAAGCATTCATTGTCAACTGTTTGACATTTAGTAACTCTAATTGTGTCCTCAAGTGATCTCAAACCATAGAAAACATCACTTAAGTGACATGAGATCTCTTTTAGATCAATATTCATCTTGCTTGCTGTACTTTTAAGTTTATTAAAGATTTCTTTGTCAGGATAATTCTCCTGTTCTTTGCTTCCGAGCATTAATTCAACAAAACCTGTTCCATCAGCATAAGCTCGTTTAACTAAAACAGGTTCCTTAACATTTAACTCAGGTATATATGAACCTGTTGAACCGACTCGAACAATTACATCAACATCGTAAACGCTATAGAGTTCATAAGCATAAATCCCTATTGATGCAGAACCCATACCGCTAGCACCAATAGTAACTAATTTACCATTGTATTCTCCTGTGTAAAATAATATGTTTCTAACGCTAGAAACTAATTTAGCATTCTTTAAAAATTTTTTAGCCATATATTCAGCTCTTAATGGGTCGCCTGGCATTAACACTATTTTAGCAATTTCATCTTTTTGTGCACTAATATGAGGTGTTGGCATATTATTCTCCTTACGGATTTATATTGTATATATTATAAATCTATACTACTATAAAACAGTACCTTTGGGTAAAAACATATTTTTATGAAAAAAATTACATAAAATTTGTTTATTTATCTTTTTTAAAATAAAAAATATTGCATTTATATCAAAAAAATGAAAAAATTTCATTTTTACAGTAATGCAAATTTACTAAAAAGCCTATAAAATAGCCTTTTTAGAATTCTTCAAGCATTTTTATTTGTTTTTCAGGATACTTCTTAAGTCCAAATTTAACATACTTTTTTACAGCTTTAATTATTACTTCTTCATCTTTATTGTCACCAATAGATTTAATAAGAGAATATTCAACAAAAAGTAAGCATAAATAATAAAGTGAAACAACAAGCATTATTAAAAAAACACAAATTAGTGTTATTAATAAGATAGTATAAACTTTTGACGATTCTGCTTTTGCTTGTCAAACTGAAGCAATTGATGTAATAATTACTAAAATAACCATAAAGATAAATATCAAGCCAAAAGTTTTAATGCTCATTTGGTTCTTTATAGATAAGTGGCGCAGATTAGATCTATATACTTTAGTATATGCGTCAACTTTTTGATCAAAAGTATACTTCTTGTTATTAGAATCTATATTTTGTTTCATAGTCTTCTCCTAATCATAAGTAATATTACTAAGGTCTCTCACTCAATTTAAAATATATTTATATGTTCTCTCAAAATCTATTTTTTTGTCAATTTTGTAATTTCGCTTTTCAGCTATTTGTGCTAGAAGATTATAGGCATCAATTTCACTTAAGTCATCACTTTGTTCAACTTTAATTCCAAATTCATTGCTAATTTTTTCTGGATAATATTTGACTAAAACCCTCAAAAAGTTTTCTGCTAAAAATCTTTTTGGAAAGATATTTGTTTCAATTGAGCCAATCATTGCTAACTTAATAGCAGCACTCTGGTCTTCATGTTTAGGTAACAAAATACCTGGTGTATCCATAAAGTAAAAATTCTCTGCTATGACTCATTTTTTTACACGAGTAACACCAGGATAATTAGCAACTTTTAAACTCTTTTTTTGACTAATTAAATTAATTAGTGTGCTTTTACCTGCATTAGGCACTCCAAGAACAAAAACCTTAATATTACTTGTTAAAAAGCCTTTTTCTTTATCTCTTTTTATTTTTGCCTGTGATAAAACTTTAAGTTGGCTAAGTATTTGATTTCTACTTTTAGCAACTCTTAGATCAAGTCATAAGAGTTTTTCACCCTGAAATCTTTTTTGAATTTTTTGTTTTTTATTTTTGTCCATCAAATCACTTTTTGTAATAACAAAAAGTCTTGGTTTTTGAGGTGCTATTTTGTCAAAGTCTTCATTGTAACTGCTGATTGGAATTCGAGCATCTAGGACAATTAAAAATATATCAGCTAAACTTGCATTTTCCTTTATCTCACGCATAGCTTTAGCCATATGCCCCGGATATCAATTAATTAATGTTTGCTCACTGTTACTCATTGCTTTTAATTTTCTTTCTTAAATTTGTGTCAATTAAATCATTAAATTGTTTGTTTTCTAATTCAATGATTTTGTTGTTTAATCTTTGTCTTTCGCTGTTTCTTGCTTCTTCAAGTGATTCAATCTCGCTTTCAAGATCCTTTATGTAATTTCATAATTGATCTATAAATGAATCAACTTCTGGAACACTGTATCCATTTAATTCTCTTGTAAAATTTTTATTAAAAAATTTTTCGCTTTCTATTTTTTTCATAATTGCCTCTTATTTCTTATTATTATATATATTATTTAGTATTATTCCACTAGCAACAGCTACATTAAGGCTTTCAAACTCAATAGGAATATAAACTTTTTGATCACAATATTTATATAAATTTTTGCTAATTCCTCTACCCTCATTACCTAAAATTATTACAAGTTTTTTGCTATTAATTTTTAACTCATCGAGCTTAATAGAATCTTTTTCAAGGGATGTGGCTATAATGTAATAACCGTTTTTGCTCAATTCTCTTAATAGTGCTTCATTATTTATTTCCTTAATGAGTGAGATACTAAATAATGCACCTTGTGTTGCTCTAATTACCTTGTCATTATAGAAGTTAACGTTTGATATGACTGTGTCAAAGTTAAAACATGCTGCATTTCTTATTATGGTTCCAACATTACCTGGATCCTGAACATTATCAAGTAAAATTATTTTGTTGCCAATCTTATGATTAGGCTTTATACATAATGCAACAACGCCATCTGGATGTAAGAGATTAGAAATACTTTTGAGTACATTTTCTTTTACTAATGTGGCTGTTTTATAGGTGTTTTTGTTTTCTAATTCAAATATTTCAACTACTAAATTTTTAGCCAAAGCTTCATTTACTAAATGATAACCTGAAACTAAAAAGTAATCACTTTTGTTGTCTTTTTGAATCTGTTTTAAATGCTTAATTTTAGGATTATTAACACTTGAAATTACTATTTTTTCCATTTCAATAAAAAATCCTTTTCTTTTTGAACTTCATATAAACTTAAATTATTAAAGTTTAACTGTCTCATAATTTCATAACCCACAATAGCAACGGTGTTAGCTAAATTAATTGATCTCATTTCGCTCATCATTGGAATTCTAAGACAATTATCTAAATTAGATTGCAAAATTTCCTTGTCAATTCCAGTTGATTCCTTACCAAACATAACTCAAATTTCTTTATTACTTTTATATTCTTTTTTGAAATTTACACTTGTATATGTTTTGAGACCATATCTTGTCAAATAATAAATGTTTTTATTTTTATATTTTTGATAAAAATCATTATATGATGAATGAATTTCATGTTCAATATCGCTGAGCAAGCGTCCTGCTGCTGGCCTTGATAAATACTTAGGATCAAGATCAAAACCAATAGGTTTAATAATATGAAGCTTTGCACCTAGTGCAAAACAAGTTCTTATTATATTTCCTGTGTTTGGTGAAATTTCAGGTTGAAATAATACAATATTAAGCATCTTGAACTCCTTAAATTAATAAATTAATTTTAATACAAATATTGCTAATAATGAATAAGTATTTTGCAGGGTTAATAAAAAAATCAAGCTTCTGTGCCTGATTAATTATTAAATTGTATATAGTAATTATTAGTATTATTTTTTGCTTGTTGCTTTTTTAGTTGTCTTTTTTTCAGTTTTAGGTTTATCTTTTGATTCGTCTTTTTTAGTTTCTTCTTGCTTATCTTTGGCAAAATATTCTTTAATTTTCTTATCTAAAATTTTAGTTAACTCATCTTTTGCTTTTGAATATTCAGCAAAACCTTCTTTATCATACTTAGCTAAAATTGTTTCCAAAACAACAAATGTTTCTAGCTTCTTGATAACATCGCCATCTTTGGTAATTTTCCCGTTTTCATCAAAAAATGCATTTTTAATAATATCTGGTTCAAAACCCATACTATATGCGATTGAAAGTATTCTAGATTCAAATTTTTCTTTTTCAAATGTTGCTTCAACTGAGTTAAAAATTTGATTACTAATTGTTTGGTGCTTAACCTTATTAATTTGATCCTTGGTTAAAAAATCTATAAATTGTTCTTTAGTTTTGCCTAAAAGCTTAAGATATTCATAAAATTTAACTTTTTGTCGTTTTAAGTTTGATTCAACCTCAGAAAGAGCTTCTTTAACTTGATCCTTTACGAATATTTTATGAACTTCAAACTTATTCTTTTCAAGAAATTCATCAATTAGCAATTCAAAGAATTTTTCAATTGATTCATCAAGAGATGATATTTCAAGTGTCAATTTAACTTCTTTTTTCAAATCATCTATGTTCTTAACATTTGCCATTTTCGGTAATTGAACTGAGTTTATATTTTTTTCAGTCAATTCAACATTTTCTTTTCTTCTTGCATCAACAATTTCCACTTCAAAAATTGCTGGTTGACCACTAAGTTTATCAACACCATAATCTTTTGGAAATGTTACTTTTACTTCGCCTTTTCAACCAATTTTCTTGCCTACTAATTGTTCTTCAAATGTATCAATAAATGTTTTTGAACCTAGTTTAAGATCAAAATTTTGTGCTTCTCCACCATCAAATGGTTCATTGTTAACAAAACCTTTATAATTAAGTGTTACGAAATCGCCAATTTTCGTTTTTTCATTTTTTTCAAGTGTTATAATTAATGCATTTCTTTCAAGTGATTGTTTAATAAAATCTTCAACATCTTTCTTTGTAACCTTTAGCAATTCAAATTTTGTTTTAGGAGACTTAATTTCAATTTTTTCAAAGTCAGGTAAAAGTGGAAAAATCAAATCAAGTTCTGCACCTTTTTGCGGATCAAAGTTTTTTAATTCCATTTGTGGAATAAATGCTAATCTTTTATATTGACTTGTTAATTGTTCTTTTATTGAAGCATAATTTTTAGTTCAGTAAGCGTCAATTGCATCATTTGCAATTTCAAGTGGATTAATTCTTTTATTAATTTCATGTTGTGGAGCTTTACCAGGTCTAAAGCCAGGAATTTTAATACTTTTAACTTTTTTTTCTAATGTTTCTGCATAAAGTTTTTCTCATTCTTTACCATTGATTTCAAGTTTATATGTTAGTTCGCTTTTCTTTTCATCAATAGTAACATTTTTGTTATTATCAGCCATAATTCTCCTTAATATGTTTTCATATAATATCTAATAATGTATTTTAATTTTATTATATTAATTAGATTTAAAAAGTATTTTATCTAAATTGGAAAAGTGAAATAGTTATTTAAAATTAAGAAAACCAAACACACTATTGACAAAATTCAGCATATTTAGTGTGTTTGATTTTTTATCAATGATATTGAGATCTTTGGATATATTTTTTTCTCAAAAACCTTACAAGTGGGTAGACTGAAGTTGCAAGAAAGCCACACATAAGAGGTTCGCAAGTTATGTTAATAGGATGTGTAATAATCCATTCTTTAATTGGGAGCAAATTCTTTAAATTTCCGAATAATTTATTGTGTAAATGCTGGAAAGACAGAGTTAGTGAAATGTTTAAAATTGCCGCAATAATTGCTATTAATATAAACTTTCAAATTCTTATCTCTTTTTTGACATTAAGTACTATATATAAGGCATATACAATTAGTGACATTAGTAATCTAGGCAGTACAGAGATATCAAAATATTGATACTTTACAACTCCTAAAATATAGGCTGCAAACATCGAACTAAGTCCAAAACCAAGACCACATGAGAAACTTCCAATAAAACCAAGATGAAATGTTGCAAAAACAACAATGAATGATAAGAAAGTAATTTGCGTAGGTCCTAATGATATAAATCCTAAATATGGAACAAATATTGAAGCAAAAAATCAAGCTAAATAAAAAGCTAATGTCGTAATCAAGAAAATTAAAAGAGAAGTCTTAGATATTTTTTTATACTTTCATAAAATAATATTTACAAACTTTCTTTTGTATTTTTTGTTCAAATTCATAAAGGTATTATAAAGCATAATATTTAAAGGTACTCCATTTTGAAAAATACACCTTTTGTTTTTCATACCAAATGATTTAAATGGCGACATTAATTTTCAAATAATCATTAACTAACAAACAAATTCGCTTGTTTTTGTATAACTTAACATTCTTTACTAAAAAATCTATAAAAAAGGCTTATAAGAAAATTCAATGAATATGACCTTGAACATTTCACAACAGGTACAAAACCCACAATTAAATTTTGCAGTTTAACAAAAAAACATCATTCCATTAAATGAATGATGTTTCAAGAAAATTAATTTAACGTTTAGATTTATCATAGTTGACACCAGCAGCTGCAGGTCCTGGAGACAATTTGCTAAATGCAACTAACGATATTAATGTAAACACAAATGGAACCATTCCAAATAAAGCACCATAATTTGTTAAGTCTTTTTTAAAGAAACCTTCAGAAAATGTTTTGAATGCTGGTGCATCCTTTGCTAGAACAGCCATATAATAGAATATTGAGAATATAAACGAGCATATAAAAACATATAAAACGTTTCAGTGTCCCATAATCATAATAGCAAGTGCTAAGAAACCAAGTCCACTAACTGAACCATTAAAACCCCTTGTTGATTGAACAAATATTCCACCAGCCAAGCCAGCTAAAATACCTGAAATTACTATACCTTGTCATTTATAACTATAGACATTAATACCTGCGACGTCCACGGCTTGGGGATTTTCACCAACAGCTTTAAATCTTAGCCCTCATTTTGAATATTTTAACATTACAAATGCTAAGACCATTATTCCAATAAATATAAATAATTTCAAACTAATTATATTTTTGAACCCTGTTGGTGCAAGTGATAACTCTTGGACATTAAACGAAACTAATTGTTGGGCATCCCCTAATACTTCTTTTGAACAAAATACTGATGCAACACCAACTGCAAGAATGTTTAATGCTACACCAGAAATTGTGTGCTCGGATTTTAATATAATTGTGGCAAAACCATGAATTAAACTAAATAAAAGTCCACCAATTACAGCACCAATTAGAAGCACAAATTGTAAATATGGAGTTTCTGTCTCACCAAAACTTTTACCAACTGCTGCATAACCGAGAGCGCCCATTGCCATTGTTCCTTCAATACCAATGTTAACAATTCCGGCACGTTCACTAAATAAACCAGCTGTTGCTGCAAGGCCTAAAACAATAGCATAGAAAAAAACATTTTGAATTGATGTTTCTAAAATATCCATCATTTTATTTTACCTCCATAAGTTTAGTTATTTCTCTAAATCTTGAATAATGTTCAAGAGATTTAACTCTATCTGTTGTTTTAATTAAATCATTGTAAATCTCACTGTTATTTTTCTTAAATGCCCTAACTTGTTGATTACACTTTTGTGCTAATTCAACAAGTTTAATTTTTAATTCTTCTTTTTTATCACTATTTTTTTCTGAATTAAATTGCTTTTTGGCTGAATGATATTGATTTCTAAGCATAAAAAATTCATTGTTAAATTCTATTTTTGCTAATTCCAAACCTCTATCAAAGTTTTCGAAGTATTGATTTTTTAAATCTTCATTCATTAAGCCAATTTTAACTTTTTGTTCCATTTTTTCTTTTTCGGATTGTACATATTTAAATAAATTATTTAAGTGAATTTTATTTTTTGTATACTGAATATTGAATATTTGTATCAGAAAATATATTTGAATTCATTGATATATTCTTCTTTTTTTAGTCTAAATTCTGAAAGAACTTTTATTTTGCTTGCCTGATAGATATTTTTAAGGTCATGAATTTCATTGTATCCCAATTGGTCTAATTTTTGTTTTAATTCTAATTTTTGTTTAGCAACATTTTGGAATAATGTCTCCACTTCCTTGGAGTTCATTTTATTTTTGTTTTTACCAATTTTTAATAATACAGAATTATCAAGTTCTTTAATTTGTGCTTTTATTTTAGCAAATTGTGGCTTGTTCTTGTTGTAATTTTCTTTGGCAACAACTAAATTCTTCTTATAAGTTTCTTTATATTCTTTTATTTTTGCTTTTACATTAGCCTTTTCTCTTTTATAAATACTTTGAGTATTTAAAGCAATAGCTCTTCTTAATATATTAATAGGTCTAAAATTTGAAAACGAGCTAGATAACGCTGCAGTATAAATAATAATACCAAATATAATGTCTAGTCCACCTTCTTTAACTCCGCTTGATGAATATTCATCAGAAATAAATGTTTGACCATTATCCATTATTGAATAAAAAATTGTTGAAAAAATAATACCAATTGGATTATTTTGACCAATTAAAGCGATTGGAATTGTATTGAAACCTTGTGATAAGGGCTGACTTAGAACTGTCACAGTATATTTTGTTTCTTTAACAGCAAAATAAACAAAACCTGCAATTCCTGCTAAGAACCCTGAAAATCCAAGAGATAAAATAGTTAACAAATGTTGATTTGAACCCGAATATTCACTTGCATTCTTGTTAATACCATTCATCTTAATCTTGTAGCCAAGGGTTGTAAATGACATAATAACAAAAAGTACAATTGCAATTAGAATAAATAATATCATTCCTCATACAACAAAGTTAGCAGGATGAAATATTCCACGTAAACCTATTGAATAACTACCTGTTGTACTATTTGGATGTGGAAGAGGATAATTAACAAAAAAGTATTCTCCAAGTGCAACAACTATTCAGTTTAATAATATTGTTGAAACAACCTCATGAATCTTAAAAAATGTTTTAAAAATGCCTGCAAGTGCTGCTAGCATAAAGCCACAAACACCTGAAAATATCATAATTAATATTAAATTAAAATCACTTTTATATAGGCTTGAACCAACAGGTGTTAACTTATTAATGATTATTAATGCACTAATTCCGCCTAACATCATTTGACCAGGAACACCAATATTAAAGAATCCCGCCTTAAATGAAAAACTTACACCAGCAGTTGCAAGACCATAAACGATAATTATCAACATTAATGATTGTGACTCGCCTGTTGCACCTTTACTAAATAAGATATATAGATATTCAAATGGATTTAAATTATAAAATGATAAGAATACTGTTCCGATAAGTAATGATAAACCAATTGCTCATAACGTATTTAGTAATCTTCTTATGCCTGTTGCTGTCGATTCAGAAAGGAAAAGTTTTCTTAAAAAAGATGAAATTTTATCATTTAATTTGTCAACTAAACTTTTACTCTTTTCCTGTTGAGTCTTTTGCTTATGCATTTTTCTCCTCTCCTTTTTTGACTGTTTCAGCCATTAATAAACCAATTTCTGCTCTTGTGTATTCCTTTGATGGTCTTACACTAAGAATTTTACCTGAGTTAATGACAGCAATTGTATCTGCAAGAGCTAAAACTTCATCTAATTCATATGAGATTAAAATAATAGCTTTTCCTGCTTCTTTTTCTTTAATTATTTTTGAGTGAATCAATTTAATCGCCCCAACATCAAGCCCACGTGTTGGCTGAACAATTAATAATAATTCATGCTCAGTGGCCATTTCACGACCTACGATTGCTTTTTGTTGGTTACCACCCGAAAGCGATCTAGCAAGTGATATACCGTCATTTGTTCCACGAACGTCAAAATCAACTTCAATTTCTTTAAAAAGATCTCTTTTCTTCTTAAAATTAATTAGTCCAAAGGGTGCAAATTCCTTATAGTTAAGTCTTCTAAGAATTGAATTATCTTCAATATTGAAGTCGAGAACCAAACAATATTTATGTCTATCACCTGGAACAACATTAATTTTAGAAACTTTATTTCTTTTGTTAACGCCTCATTTTGCTATGTCTGTTCTAACAACTTTTTCAACTGTTTTATTTGTTTCTGGATTCTTAACAGTTTTTTTAATATTCATAAATATTGAACCAGACTTAGGTTTTAATAATCCATATATTGTTTTTTCTAGTGTTTCTTGTCCATTACCTTCAACACCAGCAAAAGCTAAAATTTCACCAGGTCTAACTTTAAACGAAACATCATGGAGTGAAACATTAGCTTTAACATTTACGTTTTCAAATTCTAATACTGGCTCAGAATTTGGATTAGCAATTTTACCATCATTAAGTGGTAAAACAACTTTTGAACCAACCATTGCTTCAGCCATTTGCTCAATAGATGTTGTTGCTACATCAAATGTGCCAATTACTCTACCTTTTCGAATAACTGTCGCCTCATCAGCAACCTCTTTAACTTCATTTAATTTGTGTGAGATAAATATGATTGTCTTTCCATTTTCTCTAAAAACTTTCATCGTTTCAAGAAGACCTTTGATTTCTTGGTCTGTTAAAACGGCTGTAGGTTCATCAAAAACTAAAATATCAGCATCTCTATAAAGCATTTTCATAATTTCAACTTTTTGTTGAGTTGCAACTGATGCTTTTGATGTTTGTTGTTTTAAGTCAAATTTAAGATTATATAAATCTTGAATTGCTTTGATTTTTATTGAAGCTATACTTTTATCTAGAAAATTGAGTCTTGGTAAGGTAAATTCAGAACCCATTATTACATTTTCTAAATTTGTATAAACATCAACAAGTTTAAAATGTTGGTGAACCATTCCAATACCAAGGTCGTTAGCTTGGTTTGGATTCTTAATAATGGTTGTTTTGCCATTAATTTTAATAGAACCCATCGTTGGTTCATACAAACCAAATAAAATTGATGTCAAAGTGCTCTTACCAGCACCATTTTCACCAATTAAAGCATGAATTGTACCTTTTTTAACTTTGAATGTAACATCATCATTGGCACGAATACCAACAAAATCTTTTGTAATGTGTTCAAATTCTACTGCATATTGTGTTTCCATATTTCTCCTTTCTATTATTTTATTCATAAATATAAGACACTAAAAGTTATTCTTTTAGTGTCTAGTTTAGTTATATTATACTAAGTTTATTTTCTTGTTTCAGCAGCAAGATAATTGATATACTTGCTTGTATTACCATTTTCAATCATTGATTGGTTAACTGTTGTTAATCTATTTTCAATTTCGGTCTTATCGTCTAAATATTTCTTAACGCCCTCATCTAGTGCTTCTTGTGCCTTCTTTTGTTCTTCTTCACCATAAGCATTTAGTATACTTGCAGGTGCAACACCTACAAATGATTTTGTTACATCATCTTTGTTATAAACTAGAGGAGTTGATTGTGGATCAGACATACCTTCCACAAAACCAGATACAATTGTTGTGCCGCCTGTCGAATATAATTCAGCTAACACAGTATAGATTGCTTGACCAACACTCTTTGTTACAGAAGTAAAGAATGGTGCTTTTTTATCATATGCTTTTCTTTGGTCAGCATCAACACCAATAATAAGTTGTCCTTCTTTTTTGACGGTTTTCATTTGATTACGCATTTCAGCAGTAATCGAACCAGCAACTGGAAATACAACTTGTGCATTTTGAATACCTTCAACTGCCTTTTTAGAAATTGCTGTATTGCTTTTAAAGTTTGTTGATAAGTTAATTGTATCAGCAAATGATTTAACTTTTTTATCTGGATTCTTTTCGTTTCAATAAATCATTCCTTTAAATAAACCTTCAATAAAATCAGTAACTGCTGGATAAGGAATACCACCAAAAGTACCAACTGTTTTTTGTTCAGGTTCGGTATATTTTTCACCTAGGTATTTAGAAATAGCATATCCTGCCATAAAACCAGCTTGTTTTGTTTCAAACAATAATGAAATATAATGGCCTTTAAGTTTTTCATTTTCTTCTTTATCTTTATTAAATTCATCAAATTGAGCTTTTGCATCAAAATCAGTTGCAATAAATACAATCTTGTTCTTTCTTATTATTTCTACATATTTATCATCTTTTAAAAATTTTGACAATGCATCTCCATGAGTAAAACCGTTAAGAACTAAGTACTTGAAGCCACTATTGATTGCGTTTTTATATGCGTCAATTAACTTATTGTCTTTTGGTTCAACATATGAATTGTGTAAACCTCTTTTAACAGTTGGTCCATTAAGTCCTAATTCATAAGATAACTTATGAAGTGCTTCTCAACCTGATTGGTTAAATGATTTATCCTTAACATTACCCTCATCTGTTATAAATATTGTTCTAGGTGCATTTTCAATAGTATAACCATCCTTAAGTTTTATATTCTTAATTGATTTAATATCAGCTAGTGTTTTAAGTGTTTTAATACCATCACTATCTACAATTTCTTCAAATTTTGTTTCTCCACAGCCAGCAGATAACATAATTGGTGTAAATGCTGCTGCTGTTCCTAGAATTGAAATAGCTTTCAATGAAAGTTTTTTTGACATATTATCTTCCTTAAATATAGTTAATGTGTTCTTCATGTTCTTAAGTTATTTAATACAAAATACTAATAAAAAGAACATAGTTAAATTATAAATAATCCTTAATTATTCGACGTTTTTAAGTGTATAAAATGGAAAAAATAACATATGTATTAAAACTAAAATTACTTTTGTAATTGGTTATATTTTAATTCACTAATTTATATTTTATTGTTCCCAATCTCTCTATTATTAGGATTAATAAGAAAAAATAAATTATATGTGATCATATATTAGCTACTTTAGTTCATTTTAGTTTATGCATTTTTCCTAAATGCATTAGTTCTAATAAAATAGCGACAAATTTTAATGATGTATTTATCAAAGTATAGTCAATAAGTATTTATATTTTGCTAAAAAATAAAAAACCAAAATGCTATAAAAACAGCAATTCCTAGCTCATTATATTATCTATAAACTGTAATAATTGGAAATTCTTTTGTAAGCACTTTAACTTGTTTTTTAGATTATATGTTAGTGTTTTATTTTCTAAAATTGTTTTATGACTTCTTAAAATTGTGTCAATAATTTGTGCAAGTTGGTTTCATTTAGAAAACTTTCTTGAAGTCATTGCTGCACTTCCTAATCTTATTCCGCTTGCAACCATTGGACTTAATGTGTCAAAAGGAACTGTATTTTTATTAACAGTAATGTTAAATTTACCCAACAACATTTCAGCATCCTTACCTGAAATCCCATAACTTTTGTAAACATTAATTGTAAATAAATGATTATCTGTTCCACCCGAAACAATTGAAACGCCTTTATCTAAAAATGCTTGTGCAAATTCTTTTGAATTTTCAACAACACACTTACCATATTCCTTAAATGAGGGCAATAGTGCTTCGCCAAAAGCAACTGCTTTGCCTGCTATTGCATGAAATAGTGGCCCGCCTTGATATCCAGGAAAAACTCAACGATCAATTTTTTAGTTTAATTCATCATTGTTAGTCATTATAATTGCGCCTCTTACTCCCCTTAGAGTTTTGTGGGTTGTAGTTGTGATAATATCTGCATAAGGTACTGGACTTGGGTGAACTCCAGCGATAATTAAACCAGAAATATGTGCAATATCAGCCATTAGATATGCGCCACAAGCGTCGGCTATTTCTCTAAATTTAACTCAATTTATTATTCTTGAGTAAGCAGAATAACCACAAATAATTACTTTTGGCTTTTCTCTAATAATTAACTCTTTAATAACATCATAATCAAGTAGTCCGTTTTCATCAACATCATATGAAACACTTTTGTATAAAAACCACTAAATGAAATCTTATATCCATGAGTTAAGTGTCCACCTGAAGCAAGAGAAAGCCCCATAATTTTTTCACTGGATTCGCTAGTGATGCAAGTGCAGTGCATTAGCTACACTACCTGAATAAGGTTGAACATTAACGTATCTAACATTAAATAATTCTTTTGCTCTCTCAATGGCTAATTTTTCAACAACATCAACATTTTCACATCCACCATAATATCTTCTCTTAACTTTGACATTTTTTCGTAATTTTTTACCAATTTACCTATAAATAAGCAAGATAAAAAATTTTCACTTTTTTAAAAATGTGTTACCATTATAATACCATTTATGGTATAATTTATATATGTTTGTTAAAATTTCAAAGATAAATGGCATTGAATATGTCAAAATAGCCCGTAGTGTTAGGGATAAGGAAACAAAAAGGTTAAACAAGTTATTGTTAAAAGACTTGGTAAACTTGAAGATTTACTAAAAGAAGATCCAAACTACATTCAAAATCTAAAAAATATTATTCAGAACTCTCAAAACAAGAAAGTCAAAGAAAAATTGAACTAGCAAAATTTGGTGAAATATTTATGAATTTTATTGAGGAAGATTCAGATGAGATTAACTATACAGAATTAACAAGAGTTAAGCGTTTTGATGAACTAGAAAATGAAAATCTTTTCGACATAGAGAAGATTAAAGAGCAATTTAGTAATTCATCAACCGAATTTGAATTTTTCAATTATGGTAATCTAGTTTACAAAATAATTTATGAAAAATTAAAACTAGATAAACTAATGAATTCAATAAAATCAACAACTCAAATTAAATATGATTTCAATAATATTGTTCAAAATCTTACCTATATGAGAATCCTAAATCCTTGTTCAAAATTAAGAACTTATAATGAATATGAAAATCATTTTTGCAAAATGATGATACATTAAAATCTCATTATCGTTCACTTGAAATATTAGGTAAAAAAGACTCGATATTATCAAGCATATAAACAATGTTTTAAACAAGATAACAAATAGAAAAATAAATAGAGCATTTTACGATGTTACAACTGTATATTTTGAAAGTTTTACCGCTGATGACTTAAGGTTGCATGGTTTTTCAAAAGACCAAAAAGTTAACGAAGTTCAGGTTGTCTTAGGTCTAATGACAGATGCTAATGGATTACCAATAAGTTTATAAATTATTTCCTGGAAATACAAGTGATTTTAAGACTTTTGTGCCTTTTATACAGGAAGTTAAGGAAAATTTAGGTATTGAAGATATTACAATAGTTGCAGACAGAGGATTAAATTCAGGTCCAAATTTACTTGAAATAATTAACTCAGGTTACAAATTTATAATGGCTCAAAAAATTAGAGATGCCAAGAATAAAGTTAATGGAATTCTAGACCTTGAAACATATGAAAAAATGGGCGAAGAATTCTTTATGAAAGATGAAAAAATGGTTAAATTTGTGCCTGATAATGACAAGATTAAACAAGAAATTCCAGGAAATTAGTATTAACTTATTCAGAAAAAGAGCAAAAAAGACAGATATGACAGAGAAAGATTAGTTGAAAAAGCGAAAAATTAATCAAGAATAGCCAGTCAATTGCAAGGTCTGAATTGCAAAAAGGTGGCAAGAAATATCTTGATTATGATGTTAATAAGATTACACTAAAAGAACAAAAAATTGAAGATGATGTAAAATGAGATGGCTTTTATGGTATATTCACAAACAACTTTGAGATGACAAATGAAGAGGTTTTGTATACTTACAGAAAACTTTGACAAATTGAAGAATCGTTCAGAATATTAAAGACAACATTTGAAGTTAGACCGATTTATCTTTGAAAGAAAGAAAGTATTGAAGGACATTTTGCGTTGTGTTATTTGGCATTAGCAATTCATAGATTATTAGAATTCTCACTTGAGTCAGTTATACATCCTTTTAAGTTTACTATAGACAATATTGTTAGAGCATTAAGGAAACTTTGACTAGTTGTTTTTAAAGATGCAAATAGTTCAAATAAGTACTTTTTAAGGTTAAAAGAACCGATTATTTATAAGTGTTTAAGGCAAGTTTTAGGTATAAAAAGAATTCCAAAATGAGGAAACACAAAAGAACTTAAACTATGGTAACACAAAATTGATAGATTAAAAATTTACTAATACAGTCTATTTTATAGGTGTATTAGTAAATTTTTTGATAGAAAATGTCAAAGTTAAGAAAAAGAACATAGTTAAATTATAAATAATCCTTAATTATTCGACGTTTTTAAGTGTATAAAATAATGGTTTTATTTTATTTTGTCCACCCTGTTTTTATCTTTTATTTTGTCCATTTTTAGGTTTCAATTATTATTTTAAAAAGGAGAATTTAAATTATGGAAAATCTTGTAATTAAAACCAGATTTCAAGCAGTTGATACAGGTAAAACAACTGATTATGAAGATAAAAAAATTTTAGATTTAAAAAATTCAACAATATTGAAATAGACCAAATGCCGAAATATCAAAAATATTAGGAAAATTGGGTTGTAGAACATCAACAAAAACAATTAAAAGATATAGAAATCAAATATTGATTGCATCTACAAATAACCAAGATGCAATCAGTATATCACATGGTAATAAAAATAAACTTAGGGGTGTGAAAGTAAGTGATTCAGTTATTATTGATTTAACTAATAGATATTATGAATTAGTGGAACATATTGAGAAAATATCAAAAGGTGATCTTAGTGTAGCCTTGTTGCATTTTTACAATAATGAGTCTTACTAATGATGAAAAAAATTGTTGCCTTTCACTACCTTTTATAAAAGAATGCTTAGACTTGGTTATTGCAGTTCATATGCAACGAGAAAAGTAAAAAATGAGCTTAAGAGAAGAAGAATGTTTTTAGAAAACGGTCAAGATATTTCTAAAATCGAGGCACAGTTTATTAAAATTTATGAAAAAATTCTAAATAAAAATCCATTAAAGGTGTTTACCAAAATAAAAGTTCTGACTATGATTTTGGGCAAATTATTGAAATTGATGCAACACCACTTCATCTTTTTGGAGAAAGTAAGAAGTACCATATTTATAATGCTTGTTGATGCGGCAACAAAAAGTTTGTTAGCAATCTGAATTGACATTGAGGAAACAACAATTGGATATCAAAATCTTCTAACACAATTATTTAAAAGGTATGGCATTCCACAAGTAATAATAACGGATAGAAGAAGAACTTTTGAGGTTCAGATAGTACAAGAACAAGTATGGAAGAAGCACTAAATGCAAGAGGAATTGAACTTATAACAAGCGAGCAATCCAAAGGCAAAACCAAATGTTGAAAGATCATTTTGAACATTGCAAAGATGAATAGGAACATTCTTTCATACAAACGGAATCAACTGTTTTGAAGACTTTTTGGGAAAAATTGAACTTTTAATTGATGAATACAACAAACAATTTAAAAAGGCCGAAGCAGTAAGTAAAAAATCAAATGTTTTTAGAAAGCCAAATACTGAAATTTTTGAAGAAGAGATGAATCTTGTAATTAAAAGAAAAATAGTTAATCATACTGTGAGATATGACAACAAATATCTTGCTCCATTTGATAATAATGGCGCTAGGGTTTCTATGTTTGAAAGTGGAGAGGCAAAGTCTTATGGTAACTCCTGAAAATAAATTATTCTTTGTTGAGGGGAAAAGAAAATATGAAGCCAGAGTACCGAAAGGAAACGAATTGAGCGCAATCGATGTATATGCAATATCAAAAATCTTGATCCACAACATCAAGGTGTAAGAGCCTACAATTAAAACCATGCTTCATAATAGAACATGAACATCCAGTACATTTGAAAAACTTGAAAATATATTTAAGAATTCTGCAAACCCAAACAATAAAGACATTGAATTTATTAAAAAACTATTAAGTGAAAATCTTGAAAAGTTAAATGATATTACAAAAGAAATGAAGGAATTTATTGACGCTAATTACAAATCATTTAAGTAAGTTTTTCTTGTTTCTTCTTTTTAAAAAGAAGAAAGCCTGTCTTAGCAAGACAAAAAGAAGTTTTGCTTCTTAAGACCGACAGGTCTTAATAAGAGCCAACGGCTCAATACTTATTAAATAAGTTATTTTTTATTTCAATCAACAATTTATTTGTTGATTGAAGAATATTTAAAAAGAAATTAACAAATGATGTCAATCCCCAAAAGTTATGAAAAAACTTTAGGATTGAAGACAAAATGAATTAATTAAAAGCAACTTCTTAATGATGTTGTATGTTTTAATATGCAAAATTTTAAAAAATGTAATTTAACATTTAAAAATGCGGTAAACCTTAATGTTGTACACACAAAAACAAAAAATAACACATTTTTTTGCTGTTTTAGTTAAAAAAATAGCCAAACTTTTATGTGTTTTGGCTATAATTTTTACAACCTTAAAAATTGGACAAAATAGAAGAAAATTATCATTATTCGACGTTTTTAAGTGTATAAAATGGAAAAAATAACATATGTATTAAAACTAAAATTACTTTTGTAATTGGTTATATTTTAATTCACTAATTTATATTTTATTGTTCCCAATCTCTCTATTATTAGGATTAATAAGAAAAAAATAAATTATATGTGATCATATATTAGCTACTTTAGTTCATTTTAGTTTATGCATTTTTCCTAAATGCATTAGTTCTAATAAAATAGCGACAAATTTTAATGATGTATTTATCAAAGTATAGTCAATAAGTATTTATATTTTGCTAAAAAATAAAAAACCAAAATGCTATAAAAACAGCAATTCCGGCTCATTATATTATCTATAAACTGTAATAATTGGAAATTCTTTTGTAAGCACTTTAACTTGTTTTTTTAGATTATATGTTAGTGTTTTATTTTCTAAAATTGTTTTATGACTTCTTAAAATTGTGTCAATAATTTGTGCAAGTTGGTTTCATTTAGAAAACTTTCTTGAAGTCATTGCTGCACTTCCTAATCTTATTCCGCTTGCAACCATTGGACTTAATGTGTCAAAAGGAACTGTATTTTTATTAACAGTAATGTTAAATTTACCCAACAACATTTCAGCATCCTTACCTGAAATCCCATAACTTTTGTAAACATTAATTGTAAATAAATGATTATCTGTTCCACCCGAAACAATTGAAACGCCTTTATCTAAAAATGCTTGTGCAAATTCTTTTGAATTTTCAACAACACACTTACCATATTCCTTAAATGAGGGCAATAGTGCTTCGCCAAAAGCAACTGCTTTGCCTGCTATTGCATGAAATAGTGGCCCGCCTTGATATCCAGGAAAAACTCAACGATCAATTTTTTTAGCTAATTCATCATTGTTAGTCATTATAATTGCGCCTCTTGCTCCCCTTAGAGTTTTGTGGGTTGTAGTTGTGATAATATCTGCATAAGGTACTGGACTTGGGTGAACTCCAGCGATAATTAAACCAGAAATATGTGCAATATCAGCCATTAGATATGCGCCACAAGTGTCGGCTATTTCTCTAAATTTAGCTCAATTTATTATTCTTGAGTAAGCAGAATAACCACAAATAATTACTTTTGGCTTTTCTCTAATAGCTAACTCTTTAATAACATCATAATCAAGTAGTCCGTTTTCATCAACATCATATGAAACACTTTTGTATAAAAAACCACTAAATGAAATCTTATATCCATGAGTTAAGTGTCCACCTGAAGCAAGAGAAAGCCCCATAATTTTTTCACCTGGATTCGCTAGTGATGCAAGTGCAACTGCATTGGCTACACTACCTGAATAAGGTTGAACATTAACGTATCTAACATTAAATAATTCTTTTGCTCTCTCAATGGCTAATTTTTCAACAACATCAACATTTTCACATCCACCATAATATCTTCTGTATGGATAACCTTCTCCATATTTATTTGTTAAGACACTTCCGGTGGCTTTTAGCACATCTTCTGAAACATAGTTTTCAGATGCAATTAATTCAATGTGTTCATTTTGTCTTTTAATTTCATTATTAATAGCTTCTTCAATTTTTTTATCTAATAATTTAATTTTTTTGTACATAAGAAACCCCTAATTACTTATTGAATTGATTATTTATTTTTTTAATTTCTTCGCTTTTTGCTACAACTCTTAATGTTACATTTTTAACATCTTCTTTAATAAATTCATCAATTTGATATATGTCAAAAACTAATGCAACATTCTTAATTTCTTTAACTTTTTCATCTATTGATTGATACAATCCAATTGAAAAAGTTAAGTCAATATTTTTTAACGGAGATGAATTATAACTGTTAAATAATTCATATTTGTTTTTTGGCTCTTTTTGAATTTCACAAACTCATGCATCAATATTGCTATATGAAGGGTGTGTTTTACCTAATCAACCTATAAAACAGCCTTTCTGGTAAATTTTTGCTGAAACGTTTGGGTGGATTAAATCATTATCATTAAAAGGTTTGAATTCAAGATTTGAATCATTTAAAAAGTTGACAACATCTTGCTTAATTTGTTCAAATGTTTTAGTATTTGATAATAATCCATAAACATATTTGCCATCATTTATCATGCCATATTCAAACAAGTTTAAACGACTCATTTTTCGTTTAATATTATATTGTGCTACTTCTAACATTGAGGGAACAATTGAATTTCTAATTGCTTCTCTTTCTTTTGAAACAAATGTTTGAAGTTTTAGATTATTTTCAAAACCGAAAGGATTGAATTTTAGTCCCTCAACATTTACTAAAGTGAACGTTCTAATTTCTTGGTATCCCATAGATTGAAGTAAACTCTTATCATTATTTCTTTTATTAATTTTAAATGGATAAATTGATGGAGCCTGAATTTTAAATTTGTCATAACCATAAAATCTAAAGTATTCTTCAATTATATCCTCATAACAATTTAAATCAGTTCTATATGTCGGGGTTGATAAGCGATTATAAAAAATTTTAAAACCTATTCTTTGTAGTTGATCTTCAACCTTTCCAAATTCGTTATCTAATTCTTTAATTTGTAGCCCTGAATATTTAGCTAACAGTTTCTTTTGCTGTAAGAAAAATTTATTTTTTGTTCTCTCAGGCAAGTTAACAAAAATCGATGTTGGTTGCTTATCATCAATAGCTTTAAATTTAAGGTATTCCATTCCAATTCTAACTAATTCAGTACTTAAAATTTTTCCGCCTTGAAGTGATGAAGCTGTATCAATTTTAATTTCTTTTGAGCCATGTCTTACATCAGATGGTTTAAAATTGCCTATTTCAAAAACTACATATTTACTTTTTTTATCAGCAGATGTTTCTTCAAGACCCATGACAGAAGCTAATGAAACTACCTTATCATCTGAAAAAATTGCTAATGTGTCTTTTACTTCAACTTCTTTACCACCTATGATTGTAACTTTTCCACTAAATTTTTTGCATGTTAAACTAGTTCCGATCTTATCTCGATCATAAACATGAGATGGTACGCCTGTATAAATTAGGCACAAATTAGTGGCATCGACTGCTCAAATATTTTTTGCATCAATATTATGTTTTGCTAATATTAATAAATCTCTTAATTTTGTGTCTTTATGTTTAAATCTACATTCAAGAAAACTAAGAGCTTTTGCCTCACCATTGTCAACATTTAAGACTTGTCTATGAATGCCTGCCTTGTGTGTTTTCTTATAACTAAATCACTTAAAAGGTGTTTGATAGTAGGCAGCAATTTCTTGTGCAAGGACATAATAACTATTTGAATCTCCTCTATTTGCTGGTGTTGTGATATCAAAAATATAGTCATCTGACTCAAAATATTCAAGTGGGTTTGCACTTAAATCAAAGTTTCTTGTTGGATTAAGTAAAATAATGTCATCAACCCCAAAAGGTAATTTATTCTCATCAAAACCAAGTTCACTAAAACCTGAAAGCATACCTTGCGAAACAACTCCAGCCATTTCTTTTGATTTAAAAACTAAATCGCCTTTTTTACTACCTTCAACAAAAGCAACAGTTATTTTATTTTTTTGTGCATTTTTAGCTTTTGTTTGTATTGTAAGTTTTTGGTTGTCTACTTCAACATCAACAATAGTTAAGCCATTAGAATTAGGGTTTGGTCTAGTATCCAAAATTTTAGCAAACTTAACACCACTAACATCACTGAATTTTTTAACGCTTTCAACTTCATAGCCTAAATTATTGATAACTTTTTCAACTGAAATATCAAGTTTAATTTTTGGCATAAATTTATTCAATTCTCTTAACGAAATAATCATTTTAATCCTTTCTTAAATCTCAATTAATTGGGTTAGTTAATTGCGAATTCACTCTTTTAAAGAATTTTGAATCTTTAAAACTGTTACTTGTTTTTGAATAAGCAAGTGGAGAAGGATGAGAAGTAATAATAATTTGCTTTTCATCTATTTTATAGTCTTTTTGGACAATTTCTAGAACCTTTTTAGCATCATTGCCTCATATACCGAAAATAACATTTTTATTTTTGCTTAATATCTGTTTTATTAAATTAATTACAAAAATTTCTCATCCAAAGTTCTTGTGACTCAAGGGTGAATTTTCATTAACACTTAAGCAAGTGTTTATTAGCAAAACGCCTTGTTTAACTCAACTTTTTAAGCTAAATGTTTCAATAATTGTTTCGGGGTAATCTTTTTTCAACTCTTTTAAAATATTTTGTAAACTTTTCGGACATTTATCACTTTGTGTGCTAAATGCCAAACCATCCGCTTGACCTTTTAAATAATAAGGATCTTGACCGATAATTATTAATTTTGTTTCTTCTACTTCAAAATAATTGAGAGCTTCAAACCTTAGGCTTTCTGGTGGAAAAATATTATTTTTCTTCTCTTCTACTTTAATCTTGCCAATAAGTTCTTTATAATACTCTTTTACTTCTTCTTGCTTTAAAAATTCTTTAAAACTATTCTTCATAATTAAATTGTTGTAACGTTCTTAGGTCGTTTTTGTAGAATTCTCTAATATCTTTAATGTTATATTTGATCATTGCTAAACGCTCAATCCCAATTCCGGCAGCAAAACCATTAAATTCTTTTGAATCATATCCTGCCATTTCCATAACATTAGGATGCAACATACCTGCTCCAAGAACTTCTATTCAGCGTTCCTTATAAAAAACATCAACCTCGACGCTTGGTTCAGTAAAAGGAAAATAACTTGGCCTTAATCTTAATTCAATTTGTTCCTCAAAAACATATGAAAGCAATGATTTTAATGTTCATATCAAGTTATTAAAACTTACACTCTTGCCAACACTAACAAAGTCGAGCTGCGTAAATTGATGTGAATGAGTTGCATCATCTTCATCATTTCTGTAAACTTTACCAATAGCAAAATTGTTCATCTCCTTATTTGCATTTCTTTCAAGTTCAAGAGCACTAATACCTGTGTTATGTGTTCTCAGAAGTACTGTTGGATTTAAATATAGTGAATCATGCATAGCTCTTGCTGGGTGGTCGCTTGGTATGTTTAATTTTTGAAAATTGTAAACATCGTTGACTATTTCACTTTCTCTTGATTCAAAATAACCATTTTGAATAAATCAATCACGAAGTCTATTTTCTATAATTGTGATTGGGTGAAGTGAACCTGGAACATTAGTTGGTTTAGTTACATCAACATATTGTTTTTCAATGATATTTTTATATTTTTCAAGTTCAATTTTTAATTCAGCCTCTTTAAATTTTGATTCATAAAAGTTTCTTAAATCGGAGATTTTTTGACCAATCTCTTTTTTTTCTTCAACGGATGCAGTTCTAATTTTGCTTTGTAATTGAACAATTTCTGAATCTTTTGAATAAGCCTTATTTTTAGCTATCTTTAAATCTTCTAACGTTTTAATTTCTTCTCATTTAATATCAATCATATTTATTTTTCTCCCTTAATGTTTTTTATAAAGTTATAGTATTTTAACAAGTTTGGCGAGTCGTTTGAACTAGGTGTAAAAAATTTTTTATCCGCAATGTTTTTTGGCATATAGTCCTGTTTTACTCAATGATTCGGAAAATCATGTGGATATTTATAGCCAAGTCCATCACCCAATTTCTGGGCTGATTTATAATGTGCATCCTTTAAATGTTTTGGAATTTCGTAAATATTACCTTGATCAATAAATGGCTCAACTTTACTTATCGCCTTATAAACAGAATTGCTTTTTGGTGCAATAGCAACTGAAATTATTATGTAGTATAGAGGTAAATAAGCCTCAGGAAAACCAAGTCTTTCAACAGCACTGAATGCTGCCTCAACACGCATTGGTAAATTTGGATCTGCTAGTCCAACATCCTCGTATGTTGCTGCTGTCAACCTTCTAAATAAACCTAAATAGTCACCGGTTTTTAAAATTAATGCTCCATAATATAATGCAGCATCAACATCGCTGCCCCTTAATGATTTGTGAAATGCTGATAGGTTATTATAATGAGCACTTGATTCTCTATCACTATAAAAATTTATATTTGGTATCAAGGTCTTTAAGTCTTCTTCATTTACTTCTTTATCTTTATTCAATAATGTAAGTATTTGTAAATTATTTATACAAGAGCGGTAGTCACCTGCTGAATTTTTGATTAGTATTTTGAGAATATTATCTTTAATTTTAAATTTAGGATAATATGTGTTTATTATTTTTTTAAGACCAATCATTATATCTTCTTCACTTAATTTAGTAAATTGCAATATTTGCATTCTACTTCTTAATGCTGGATTAATTCGAAAGTATGGGTTTTCAGTTGTGGTTGCATAAACAATTATTTTGTCAAATTCCAGGTATGAAAGCAAAATATCTTGTTTATCTTTATTAAGTCTGTGAATTTCATCAATAATTATTATGTCATTTGATTCTATTATTTTAATTAGATCATTTTTATTGTTAATTGTTGCATTAAAATAGCCATTTCTTAGTTTCAAATCATTAGCCAATGCAAAAGCAGCAGAACTTTTTCCTGTTCCACTTTCGCCAAAAAATATAAAACTTGTTGTTGCATTATTTTTTACAATTTCCTTTAGTAAAGTAACAACATTTTTTTGACCCACGATGTCATCAAGTTTCTTTGGTCTAATTTCATTAGCTAAATTTTTCATATTCTTATTTTATTCTAAAACCAAGAATTATTTTTTAAAAATCTATAAAAAAATAAAAAAATTAATTTTGTTATTTTTTTATAAGTTTTTATATTTAAGGAGTTCTTTTAAATTTGAAATGTTTTATTGAAATTAGCAAAATAAATTAAAAAAAAGTACCTTAATTTGATGTGAACCCCAAAACTTGTACAAAAAATTATAAAATATTTGATTATTTTTATCAAGCGGAATCCGCTTGATTTTATTTATTTCGCATTTTTGATCAAAAATGCGAAAAAGAATCATTAATATTATTTTCTTGGGTTGGCTTCTAGCCAACCAATTATTTTTTATTTAGTTTTTAAAATTAATTTTATTAATTATTTTTGTGGAAATGCGTTTTTCCAATTTATATAAAATTAATTTCTCAATTTGTTACATTGTTTGTGTTGCGAATTTATTTAAAAGATATGATTTAATCATAATTAATTTTCTTGACAATCTAGTTCATTTCTTTATATTGATCCATATTACATCTCTTCCAATATTCAGCGGGTGACATTTTTAATCTCAGAATTATTCTTTCATTATTGTAATAATCTATGTACTCATTAATTTTTTGTTCTAACTCATCAATCGATTTATATTCTTTTCCATAATATATTTCATTCTTTAATTGTGCAAAGAATGTTTCCATAATTGAATTGTCAAGACAATTGCCTTTTCGAGACATACTTTGGATAATACCTCTATCTTTTAGTTTTTTCTGATATTGTGGCATTTGATATGGTCATCCTTGATCTGAATGAAATATCAATCCTTCAAGGTTATCGAATTTTGCTAACGCCTCGTCCAACATATCTTCAACCATTTTGAAATTTGGACTTTTTGATAATTTTCTAACAATAATATAACCTGTATGCATATCGCGAATTGGTGAGAGATATGTTTTTTGTCTTTCACTTTAAATTCGGTAACATCTGTTGTTCATTTTTGATTTGGCTTTGAAGTTTTAAAATTTTGACCTAATTTGCCTGTTTTATAGCCTTTTTCTTCTTTCTCTTCTAATAAATGATTAGGTATTTTCTTATTAAGTTCACCCTTAAATGATTTGTATTTTTCTCTTGGTTGAATTCCTTTTAATCCAAGTTCATTCATAATTCTTTTAACCTTTTTATGGTTAATTTTTAACCTTTTTGTAGTTCAATAGTGATTCTTCTATACCCATATCTTCCTTTGTGTTTTTCGTAGATAGATATTATTTCTTGTTTAATTTCACTATCAACTTCTGTTTTATTTACTCTTTTCAGATAGTAATAATATGTTGAACTAGAAGTTCAAAAATAAGAAATCAACTCACTTAATTTATAAATATGCCTTAGGCTGATTTACGATTTCAAATCTGTATTTATTGATTTCTTTTTGCTTTCACCTTTTCAACTAAGGCTATCGATTTTTTAAAATATCATTTTCCATTCAAAGAATTCTAATTTGTTCTTCATAGATTTTGCATCTTTGTTCTGAATCAATATTCTTGTATTTTTCATTATTAGTTAATAATTCTCTTCTAAGTATTTTTTAATTCTTGACTTTTTCATAAGTCCATTATATCCTAATTCTTGGTATTTCATTACCCAAGATCTAATTGCACAATAACTAATTTTTTCTTGTATTGATATATCTTGTATTGTTTCACCATTAAGAACTCTCAAAACTATGAGATGCTTAAATTCAGGTGATTTATGAGTGGAATTTTTCTTGGTTCGAAACTTGTTTTACCAAACGCATTGTATTTTTCGATAACATTAGTAACTGTACTTTCTGATAACCCAAACTTCAATGATATTTGACTTTTTATCATTCCTTTTTATAAAAATTAACAATTTTTTCTTAATACTTTTATCTAATTTCATATAAAAACCCCTAAAGTTCTTTTGTACAACTTTAGGGGTTCACTTCAATTGGTACTTTAATTATTTATTCTACATCTTCTTCTTTAAAAGCAGATGAGTCAGCACTACTCATTGTGTCTAACATTTCTTCAAAGGCTTTGATTGTTATACGAAGTTGATCATAATCTTTTTCATTAATGAAACCATTAATTTTATCAATTTCAGCTTTTGCCTGGTCAATTTGTTCTTGGGTTAGATTATCTTTGTTTTCTTCAAGTACTGTTTCAAATTTTGCTACCATTGTTTCTGCACGAACAAGAATCTCAATATCAGCAGCACGTTTAGCATCAGCTTCACGGTTTTCTTCTGCTTCCTTAATCATTCTTTCGATTTCTTCTTCTGAGAGTTTAGCTGAGTTTTTAATTGTGATACTTTGTTCTTTTTGTGTGTCAATATCTTTTGCTGAAACTGTTGTAATACCGTTAGCATCGATCTTGAAACTTACTTCAATTTTTGGAACCCCTCTTGGTGCTGGACGAATACCTGTCAAGTTAAATTGACCTAACAATTTGTTTTCAGCAGCAACTGGTCTTTCACCTTGAACAATTTTAATTGTAACATCTGTTTGATTGTTTTCAAATGTTGTAAATGTTTCACTTTTTGTAATAGGAATACGTGTGTTTCTTGGAATAAGAGGTGTTGAAATACCGCCAGCTGTTTCAATACCAAGTGTAAGTGGTGTAACATCAACTAAAAGAATGTCGTTAATGTCACCAGCAAGAACGGCACCTTGGATTGCAGCACCCATGGCAACAACTTCATCAGGGTTAACTGACTTGTTAGGTTTTCTATTTAAGATTTTTTCAACTAATGCTTGAACAGCTGGAATACGTGTTGAACCACCAACTAGTAGAATTTCATCTAAATCAGCAACTGTAAGTTTTGCTTCAGAAAGAGCATCTTGCATTGGTCTACGGCAACGTTCAACAAGTTTAGCTGTCATTTTTTCGAACTCACTACGTTTAAGTTCTGCTTCAATGTTAATTGGTTCGTGGTTGTCTAATAAAAGCAAGAATGGTAAAGAAATGTGAGCAACTAATGATGAAGACAAGTCAATTTTTGCTTTTTCAGCAGCAGCTTTTAGACGAGCCATTGCCATTTTGTTTTTACGAATATCAATTTTGTGATCATTTTTTATTTTTGCAACTAATCATTCAACAACTTCATGATCTCAGTCATCTCCACCAAGTTTGTTGTCACCTGAGGTTGCAAGAACTTCAAATGTACCATCAGCTAATTCAAGAATTG
Organism: Mycoplasmopsis caviae; assembly: GCF_024498215.1. NCBI lineage: Bacteria > Bacillati > Mycoplasmatota > Mycoplasmoidales > Metamycoplasmataceae > Mycoplasmopsis > Mycoplasmopsis caviae. The sequence goes on from NZ_CP101806.1 coordinate 1,053,343, forward strand.
AAACGTCAAATGTACCACCACCAAGGTCAAATACAAGAACTTTCATTTCCTTATTTGTCTTATCTAAACCAAAAGCTAGAGCAGCTGCAGTAGGTTCATTGATAATACGAAGAACATCAAGACCAGCAATTTTACCAGCTATTTTTGTTGCTTCACGTTCTGCATTGTCAAAATAAGCAGGAACTGTAATAACAGCTTTTTCAATTTTGTGTCCAACTTTTTCTTCAGCATATTTTTTCAAGTGACTTAAAATCATTGCTGAAATTTCTTCTGGTTTGTATTCCTTACCATTTGCTTTTAATGTTTGTTTTGTACCCATATATCTTTTTACAGATGCAATTGTGTCAGGGTTTGTTTCGATTTGGTTTTTAGCGTTTTCACCAACAATAATTTCACCATCTTTGAAACTAACAACAGATGGAGTTGTTCTTTTACCATTGAAGTTTTCTAAAACGATTGGTGTACCGCCATCAACGATAGATACAGCTGAGTTTGTTGTACCTAAGTCAATACCAATAATAGTTTCTTTTGCCATAATTTTCCTTTCGAATAAATTTTTATTATGAATATATATTACCACATTTTTAGCACTCACAATATAAAAGTGCTAAAAATTTATAAAATGTTTGTTTTTGAAAGTTTCACGACACCATGCAAAAGAATATAGAAAGCTTAGACAACTAGTAATATAAGGAAAATGCATGTGTATATTAATAAAATTAAAAATCAATTTAATATTGAACAGGTACAAAAATAATTAGAATTAATAAAATCTTTTATACTTAATAAAAAATTCTAAAAAACACATTTAAAATTGAATGAAGAATTATCAAAACCGCTGTTTTACAGTTGTTTTGGGAAATTTATTTTTTACTCTAAAACTGGTCAAATAATCTATTTAAAATCCACAAAAACGGTTTTTGGTATAATTTTATTAATCAATTTTTATTTAAAGGAAGCAAAATGTACAAATTTTTAACTAAACCTTGATTAGCTTTGGGGCCTAGTGGAAGACCGCCATTATATGGTTGGTTTCACCTGACACTTATTGGAATTAATGTTCTGATTATCGGATTAATAATTTTATGAACAATTTGACAACACAAAAAGTTTGGTGGTAAATTCTCCAAAAAACAAATTTTAATCGTAACTCTTATAGCTATTATTGTGTTATGAGGAATTGAATTAATCAAACAATTTTGCTCATTTCAATATGGAAAAATCCACAATCTGAAATATAAATATAACTTTCACTGGTTTATTCATTTCTTATGTTCAGTACCACTATTTACAATCCCAATTTATCTATGTATCTACAAAGAAAACATATTTAAAAGAATATTTCAATCATTCAATGGTATTTGAACAACATCCAGCGGTTTCTTTGTTATTATATACCCTGGCGATGTGTTTTCTGACCCAAGTTGATTTATAAATATCCATACATCAATTTATCACACAATTTTATTTGTTTATGGTTCGTTTTTACTTATTAGTGGTGTTGTTAGATATCACTATAAAGAGTTCTTATTAAGTCTAATAATCTTCTTCTCAATGTGAGCAGTTGCTATAATATTAAATGAATTAACATACCAAATTTTGGCAAAAAAAGGATTAATTGGTGCTGTAGCCATTGGTTATGAAGTTCCAAACTTTATTACAATTTCACACCGTGTTCCTAGCCCACTTGTTAGCCAATATGATGTCTTTAAACTTGGTCCAATTAAATGATCTCTTATTTTTACATTAATATTCTATCCATTAGGAATGCCACTATTAGCTGGCGTTAGTTACACACTTTTAGGTGGAACTAGAAGTCTTATTTTTTGAATAATAAGCAAGTTTAATACTAAACAAGTGAAAAAAAATGTTGCAAATTAATAATTCTTAGATTAGTTTAATAACTAATCTTTTTTAAAAAAATGCTAATTCTATAAGAACATTTGTGGTTTTTAAACAGATTAACCTCTATTTATATGCTTAATTCTAAAACAAAAATGCGTATATTAAATTCATTTGACCTTCGGAGTTAAAAATTAAGAAAATGAACAATGCACCTATAAAATAGGCATATTTGTAAAATTTTGGTAGTGATTTTAATAACACTTTTTTATTTTTTGAGTTAAAATGATCATTATTTATGTGCTACTAATGAATCATTAAATGTAATCACATCATTTTTATATCAGAAATAACTTAAAAGTGTTATTAAAATGAAAAAAATATTTTTAAAAAAAAGTTCAAAAATGATTAAAAACTGGCATTTTTTTGAACTTTTTACTAAAATTTAACATTTTTTTAAAACTTCAACTCCGAAACTCACTAAAACAGGTCTTGACTTTGACACTTTAGCCATTAAAACATATTAAAAATAAGGCTCATATACATAGTATATGAATTTTTTATTTTTTCTTGTAATTCTAGTAAAACATAGTATAATATAATTATGTTTGTTAAAGTTATTAGAGTTAGAAATAAAGAATATGTTAATATTGTGAAAAGTTATTGAGATAAGGAAAGCAAATCTTGTAAACATAAGGTTGTCCAAAATTTGGGATTATTATCCAAATTAGAAGAAAACGATCCTAATTTTTTAGAAAACCTGAGAAATGAATTTAAAAAGTATTCAAAAGATAAGGAAGAAAAAGAAGTACTTTTAGGCAGAATGCTTGGGACATTTAAAGATGTTTTATCTGACGATAACGTTGACGGTGAATATGATATTAGAGATGAAAACAAGATACACAATAAATATCAGAATGAATTAGAAGTTTTAAATTATGGCAATTTAATACTAAACAATGTTTACCGAAAGTTAGATCTAGATAAATATTTTGAGAAATCAAAGAGTATGAAAAGAATCAAATATGATTTGAACAATATTGTCCAAAATTTAGTCGCAATGAGATTTTTAAAACCTTGTTCAAAAAGTAAAACATTTAATATTTTTAATGAGTATACAATAAAGAATGATGACACCCTTAAATCAATTTACAGAAGCCTTGAAATTTTGTGTGATGAAAGGCTAGATATCATTGAACATATCAACAAAAAATTAGCTGAACTATTTGATAGAAACCTAAAAGAAACATTTTACGATGTTACAACTGTTTACTTTGAAAGTATTGAAAAAAATGACTTGTTAGATTACGGATTTTCTAAGGATGCAAAAATTAATAATGTACAGGTTGTTCTTGGGATGATGATTGACGCTTATGGAATTCCAATTGCATACAAATTGTTTGCCGGAAATACATGTGATTTTAAGACTTTTATCCCTTTTATAAAGGAAGTTAAGGAAAAATTAGGTATTGAAAATATTACTGTTATTGCAGACAGAGGGTTAAACTCTGGTCCTAATCTTTTAGAACTTAAAAAGATGGTTTTGAGTTCATAATGTCTCACAAAATTAAAGGAAATAAGAACCTTGTTCCGGCATTATAGATCTTGCAACATATGAGCAAGCAGTGAAGGTTTTTATGTAAAAAGCACCATTAACTAAAAAAATTAAGGATGAATTAGGACTTGATAATTCATTGGATGGAAATTTAATTTTAAGTTTTTCAGAAAAAGAAGAAAAAAGATCAAAGTGATAGAGAAAGACTGATTAAAAAAGCCAAAAGTTGTGTTGAAAAAATGGCTCAAAAGCGATGAGTGAATTAAAAAAGGTGGCAAAAAATATGTCAACTATTCTGTTGGAGAAATTTCATTAAATGAAGAAAAAATTATAGATGACGCAAGATGAGATGGATTTTACGGAATATATACAAGCAACAAAAATTTAAGCATTGAAACAGTAATAAGAACATATTCAAATTTATGAAAGATTGAAGAATCATTTAGGATTTTAAAAACAACTTTTGAAACTAGACCGGTTTATTTGTCAAAAGAAAAAACAATTGAAGGTCATTTTATGATTTGTTATTTGGCATTGGTTATTGAAAGATTCATAGAATTTTCATTAAGTTCATTAGCTAATAACAGTTTAACAACTGACAGAATTGTTGATGCGTTGAGAAAGGTAAAAATAGTACTTATTGAGAGTTTAGACAAGAAAGAAAAATACTTTTTAAGAGTTAGAGAACCAGAAGATTACACAAATTTAAGAGAATCATTGGGTTATCAAATAATTCCTAAATGGGGAAAAGTTGATGAATTAGGCCCTGTTTTACTAGAATCTAAATAATAGACTTTCCATAAAAGCCTATTTTATAGGCTTTTTAAAAAATGAATTTTTAAAGTGTCAAAGTCGAGAAAATGTTGCAAATTAATAATTCTTAGATTAGTTTAATAACTAATCTTTTTAAAAAAATGCTAATTCTATAAGAACATTTGTGGTTTTTAAACAGATTAACCTCTATTTATATGCTTAATTCTAAAACAAAAATGCGTATATTAAATTCATTTGACCTTCGGAGTTAAAAATTAAGAAAATGAACAATGCACCTATAAAATAGGCATATTTGTAAAATTTTGGTAGTGATTTTAATAACACTTTTTTATTTTTTGAGTTAAAATGATCATTATTTATGTGCTACTAATGAATCATTAAATGTAATCACATCATTTTTATATCAGAAATAACTTAAAAGTGTTATTAAAATGAAAAAATATTTTTAAAAAAAGTTCAAAAATGATTAAAAACTGGCATTTTTTGAACTTTTTACTAAAATTTAACATTTTTTAAAACTTCAACTCCGAAACTCACTAAAACAGGTTAAGCACTATTTTCATGCTTAATTTCAAAACAAAATAAGTTCTTTCGATTCTTATTTTGGAATTCACAATTAAATTATTAAACATTTTTATTTTCAATCAAACTGAAATTTATTTGCAGCAATTGCATTGAGATTGTTTTTCTGGATTTTATGCAAGCTTTAAATCATATTGAGCATTTTATTTCATTAAAATTTAATATAATTAAAACTATGAAAAATAATGACAAAAGAGTGATCAGCAGACCATTAATGGATGATACAGTTGAACTAACTAAAAGTGAAAAAAGAATTAGAGATTTTATTAACAATTTTGAAGGAAGTTATTTTAATTTTTCTCAAAATGAATTAGCTAATGCTACTAATTCAAGCGATGCTGGTGTATCTCGTTTTATAAGAAAATTTGGTTTCAAAGACTATCGAACCTTTATAGCATCAATTAATAATAAATTAACCGAATTTGAAAAAACATATCCAACAATTTGAAATGAAAATGACTCAGATAATGGATATAAATTTATTGCTGCAAGTCATAGATATGCAATTGATAATGTCTATGATGATGATTTAATTAAAGATATCAATGAAGCAGCAAAGATAATAAATAATGCTAGAAATATTTACATTCATGGTTGCGGTTCAAGTCAAAGAATATCTACAAATTTGGTTTCTAACTTACTTAAAATTGGTAAAACAGTTATTGCACATAGCGATTTTCATGTTTTCTTTCCTGCACTTGCGCATATAAATGAACAAGACGCTGTAATTGTTTATTCTAATAATCTTCAATCAATGGAAGCACACTTTGTTCTTGAACAAGCAGTAAAACAAAAGGCAAAAATAATTGTGGTTACTTCAAACCAAGAAGAAAATAAATATATAACTCTCAAGATAAGATACCACAAGATTCAAAGTTCAACAATGCTTGTACCATCTAGTTCAAAAATTGCACAAATGTTAATAACAGATTTGTTGTTTGAGGCTATTTTACAGGAAGATAATGAAAACACAAATAAGTTAAAAAAGGCTAGAATATTAATAAAAAACTGGTCAACTAAGGACAAGGCACACAGTGAATAAAGGAGAAAAAATGGCTAAAAATATTAATGTTTTAAGAAGAGAATCACAAATAAGAACTCTTCTTGCACAAATAATTACTAATGATTTAACAAATACAAATATCATTAACCCGACCTTAGTAGATTGCGAGTTATCTGCTGACTTATCACATGTAAAAGTTTATATGTCGTTTAGTGAAAATGAAAAAAGAGGGCTAGAAGCATTACAAAATGCTTCAGGTTACATTAGGTCATCTTTGTCTAAAAGTCTGAATTGAAGAAAAGTTCCTGAATTACACTTTTACATTGATGAAGTAAGCAAAAAAGGACTATCAATAGATAAAATTTTATATAACATTAGAGATAAAGAAAATTTTGAAACTAATAATAAGGTTTCTTTTGAACAAAAAGAAACAAACTATGGAAATGATGTGAACCCCAAAACTTGTACAAAAAAATTATAAAATATTTGATTATTTTTATCAAGCGGAATCCGCTTGATTTTATTTATTTCGCATTTTTGATCAAAAATGCGAAAAAGAATCATTAATATTATTTTCTTGGGTTGGCTTCTAGCCAACCAATTATTTTTTATTTAGTTTTTAAAATTAATTTTATTAATTATTTTTGTGGAAATGCGTTTTTCCAATTTATATAAAATTAATTTCTCAATTTGTTACATTGTTTGTGTTGCGAATTTATTTAAAAGATATGATTTAATCATAATTAATTTTCTTGACAATCTAGTTCATTTCTTTATATTGATCCATATTACATCTCTTCCAATATTCAGCGGGTGACATTTTTAATCTCAGAATTATTCTTTCATTATTGTAATAATCTATGTACTCATTAATTTTTTGTTCTAACTCATCAATCGATTTATATTCTTTTCCATAATATATTTCATTCTTTAATTGTGCAAAGAATGTTTCCATAATTGAATTGTCAAGACAATTGCCTTTTCGAGACATACTTTGGATAATACCTCTATCTTTTAGTTTTTTCTGATATTGTGGCATTTGATATGGTCATCCTTGATCTGAATGAAATATCAATCCTTCAAGGTTATCGAATTTTGCTAACGCCTCGTCCAACATATCTTCAACCATTTTGAAATTTGGACTTTTTGATAATTTTCTAACAATAATATAACCTGTATGCATATCGCGAATTGGTGAGAGATATGTTTTTTGTCTTTCACTTTAAATTCGGTAACATCTGTTGTTCATTTTTGATTTGGCTTTGAAGTTTTAAAATTTTGACCTAATTTGCCTGTTTTATAGCCTTTTTCTTCTTTCTCTTCTAATAAATGATTAGGTATTTTCTTATTAAGTTCACCCTTAAATGATTTGTATTTTTCTCTTGGTTGAATTCCTTTTAATCCAAGTTCATTCATAATTCTTTTAACCTTTTTATGGTTAATTTTTAACCTTTTTGTAGTTCAATAGTGATTCTTCTATACCCATATCTTCCTTTGTGTTTTTCGTAGATAGATATTATTTCTTGTTTAATTTCACTATCAACTTCTGTTTTATTTACTCTTTTCAGATAGTAATAATATGTTGAACTAGAAGTTCAAAAATAAGAAATCAACTCACTTAATTTATAAATATGCCTTAGCTGATTTACGATTTCAAATCTGTATTTATTGATTTCTTTTTGCTTTCACCTTTTCAGCTAAGGCTATCGATTTTTTAAAATATCATTTTCCATTCAAAGAATTCTAATTTGTTCTTCATAGATTTTGCATCTTTGTTCTGAATCAATATTCTTGTATTTTTCATTATTAGTTAATAATTCTCTTCTAAGTATTTTTTAATTCTTGACTTTTTCATAAGTCCATTATATCCTAATTCTTGGTATTTCATTACCCAAGATCTAATTGCACAATAACTAATTTTTTCTTGTATTGATATATCTTGTATTGTTTCACCATTAAGAACTCTCAAAACTATGAGATGCTTAAATTCAGGTGATTTATGAGTGGAATTTTTCTTGGTTCGAAACTTGTTTTACCAAACGCATTGTATTTTTCGATAACATTAGTAACTGTACTTTCTGATAACCCAAACTTCAATGATATTTGACTTTTTATCATTCCTTTTTATAAAAATTAACAATTTTTTCTTAATACTTTTATCTAATTTCATATAAAAACCCCTAAAGTTCTTTTGTACAACTTTAGGGGTTCACTTCAGAAACACAAAATTTTATAAACTTGATAAGTTTGAACCAAAAATTAGTTTACATACAATAAGCAATAGTGAACAATTGTTAGATATAAGTTATCTAAGTAGTGAACAAAATACAAATTCCTCAAAACTTTGATATGTTATAACAAAGTGTGATAATTCATATGGGCTTTTTGGCTTAAAAGACTATAAAATAAACGTTTTGGACAAAAATTGTTTTAAAAAGTTTAATTTAAGAAATAGGTCTTTTATTAACATTAATAATAATCTTATTCATTCTGCTTATGTTGAAGATGATGAATTGAGGCTACTTGAAATTTCAATAAACACTAATGAAAAAATGGTAAATACATTAAGAGAATTAAGCAAAATTAATAATGAAAACTCGTCAACTTCAGTGAATAGGTATAATAGTGAAATTGGAACAGTTTTCTATAACAAGAAAACAAGAATTCTTCTAATTGAAAACAAAAAATATATTGCAAAAAGAAAATGTTTTGTTTTTGATTGTATTAGTGAAACGCTTTATCGAGCTAATAAAGGTGATGAATTACATTATCATAAGATGTTAATAATTGAAAAAAGATAATTAATGTAGGCACGTTGCTGCCTATATTTTTGACAAAAAATACTGGCTTAGCCAGTATTATTGCATTTTAGACTCAATACTTAGTAATTTCTTAATTGCTTTATTAACACTATCATATGCTCCTGAACGCGTTGTAGCAGTAATTTGAGCAACCTCAGCATATGAAAGATCTTCAACAAAATACAATTGAAAGGCTTGCTTTTGTGTTTGTGTTAAAAATGAATTAAATTTTTCAAATAAGTCAATTAGACGTTCTCTATTTTCTATATCCTTAATATCTTTATTCATTTGTCATTAAGTCCTTAGTCATTTCATAAATAAAGTTATCTAGGTCAAATTCTTGCAAATCGTCTAAACCCTCACCAAGACCAATATATTTAACATTTAAGTCGAATTCATCCTTAATAGATAAAACAATTCCACCCTTACTAGTTCCATCCATTTTAGTTAAAATTATTCCGGTTGGTGAAGCAACTTCCTTAAAACTTCTTGCTTGACTAACACCATTTTGTCCTGTGGTTGCATCGAGAACAAGAATGCACTCATGTGGTGCATTTTCTTGAAATCTTGCAATTATGCCGTACATTTTTTCAAGTTCTTTCATTAAGTTAACTTTATTTTGTAATCTACCAGCAGTATCAATTAATAACAGGTCATAATTTTCGGCTTTTGCTTTCTCAAGTGCTTCATAAACTACAGATGAAGGATCAGCACCTTCTTTTACTGGTTTAACTATTGGTGCACCAACACGTTCAGCTCAAACACTTAGTTGGTCTACTGCACCTGCTCTAAATGTATCAGCAGCTGCTATTAAAACCTTTTTGCCTTCTTTAATAAATTTGTAAGCTATCTTAGCAATAGATGTGGTTTTGCCACTTCCATTAACACCTACAAAAATGAATATATTTAATCTACTGTCTTGATAATTTAGTGTTGTATCAACAACACTTTTATTTGTATAAACAACAAACATTTGGTCGGCTACAAGTTCACCTATGTCTTTTGTGTCGCTTAACCCTCTAGCTCTAACTTCATTTTTAATATGAGTAATAATTGCATAAACTAGTTTAGCGTTAATATCACTCATAATAAGAATTTCTTCTAATTCTTCAAAGAAATCTTCGTTGATTTCCTTATGTTTGTTTTGAAGGTTAAAAATTTGCTTACCTAATGAAGAAGATTTTGAAAGGCCTGTTGCATATTTATCAAGTTTTTTAGATGAAATTAAGTCTAATTCTGCTTTTTCATCTAACTCTTTTTGCTTAAGTGCAACTTTTTCTGCTTTGTCTTCTTCTTTTTTCTTTTTTCTACCAAAAAGCTTTTCTTTTAAATATCCAAAAAATCCCATAGTGTTTAAATTTTATATTATTTCACCTTTCCTAGTAATAAGCAAACAATTTAAATGATTATATTTAATTGCTTAACTTGTTTTGTCTAAAAACATTTTGCCTATGAAACTGAATATATTTTTGCCTTTTATTGTTTAGAAGTGAAGTTTCTAATTTAAAAAGATTTAAATATTCTCTAACATCATCATCTAATTCAACAGAAGTAATAATTGTTCCATCATTATTAAAAGTAATATAGCCTAAATCAAATAATGAATCCATATTTTTAGATAATAATAAGCCGTTATCTTTATCAAATGCTTCAATTTCATTACAACTTGCAAATGGCTTAATATGAGATGCAATCAAAACTGGATAAGCTCTGTGTTCTAATGAGCACTTAGGTTTATTTGAATTATACTTTTCCATATATTCATTCATAAGAGCAATTTTATACAAACGTTGAAGATAAGCATCTCTGCCTTTGTATTTTTCCTTCTTATCAAATAAATATGGATTAAGCGACATTTCATTTTTATCATTGTTTATGTAAATACCACTTAATCTTTCACACATATTAAATAAATAATTTCGCTGGTTATATTTTCTCTCTACTGCTTTGTTGCTTGAAATTTCGATTAACTTTTGCCTCAATTCTGTTTTTGTTAAATAACCTTTTGGAAAATTGTTAATGTCTGTAAAAATAATTGCAAGCAATTCATCCTTAGATATTACCTTACACTCTTCAAGTGTCTTTACCAAAAAGTTCATATGATTTAGATTTGATTCAACTGAAAAACTTCTATTAAATGAAGCATTTTCATAGACAATTCTAGAAAATAACATTTTCTTCTGCTCAACATTTGTTTCTTCAAGAAATGCCTTCGTTAGTGGATGATAACTTTTAAATTTGTTATTATAAAACCTAATTTCAAGAATTGATTAATTGATTTTCTTGTAGATGCAGCATCTTTTTTGGGATAAACTTTCTGAATCCTATCTTGTAATTCTTGGTATTGTTTAGTTGTTAAACCTTTATCTGGATCAACATATTCATCAATAAAATTGATTATTATTCAAAGAACATAATTATAAGGTCTACCATTTATGTCCGAGTATTCCAATGTTAGTTGTCAATAATCTTCATATTGTTGATTTTTAACTGATGACTTTCTCATTTTATTCAACACCTTTCATTTTTGCTACAATTAAAATCTCATAATTACTGTTTTTATTTTTCTTACCGGTAACCTTATATGTATGTTTTTTAGTATGAATCTTAATTTCAGATGAAAAAGTGTTTAATAATTCAACCATAGATTCACATGATGGAAAACTTTTGTTATTTAAACTAATTGCTATATACTTAGTTTTCTTTGCAACTTCATAAATAATAGAACCAAAGTTTTCTAAAAATGTTTTTTTATTTGTAAGATCTAAACACTTGTTTAAATCCTTTTGAAATAACAAATCATAAGGGCCGTAGAAATCACTGTAATTATTCATTGTTGATGGATAAGGAGGGTCCATATAAACTATGTCAACTTTTGCAATTTCTTTTACACATTCAAGAGCATCTTTGTTTAATGCAATGCACTCTTTATTTGCATTAAAAACTGCACTATTATATTCATTAAGATTCAAATTTATATGGTCAATAAATTTTATATTGTGATAATGCCTGTATCTTTTATATTTTTTATAACTATATTCTTCATCTCTAAACTTCTGAATCTCTTCTCATTTTACATTCATTCTTGAATAAGGTATTTTTCGTATCATTGCCCTTCTTAATAGGGCTAAAAAAATGAATTTTTCATATTCATTTTTTATTTTTTTACTAATTAAAACTAAATTAGCAAGTTCATCAACTTCATAACTATAATAAACCTTATTTGACAAAAATTGGAATTCTTTTTTCTTATCCTCAATTTCTTTCACTGAAATATTTATTTCATAAGTACTTTTATTAAGTTGAACAAAATTGTTTTCAATTATCGACTTAGCAAGAACAAAATTGGAAAATAAAACATCATTAGAAATAACAGAATAGTTTGCTTTTTTAAAAGCATATGATACGGAACAGCCACCAGAAAATAAGTCAAGTACTGTCCCGCCCTTGATTGGCATTTTATCAACAATTCAGTCTGCAATTTTGTGCTTATTGCCTATGTAATTTACTGTTGGGAACTTGTTCATGTTCTAACGCCTCCTTGCATTTAAGAGCAACATAGTAAGCAAGATTACATGGTACAGCGTTACCTATTTGTTGCTGAATAGCAATAGAAGAACCAACAAACTTATATGAATCTGGAAAGGTTTGTAATCTTGCTAGTTCACGAGGAGTTAGAGCTCTATTTTGTGAGTAATGAAATATCTTTCGCATATCTCCTGTTACACAAACTGATGGTTCATTACTTGAGTAGCGAATATATTTTCGTACATCACCTGATTTTGGCCTAATTTCTGCAGGTATGTCGTTTCTGTTTCCACCATCTTTGACATACTTCATTTTTTCCAACATTTGTTTTGTGTGCCTCATAGCATTATGTAAATCAATTTTGCTACTTTGACCGCTTTCCAAATATGGTAAATTATCAATTGCATCTTTAATTGAAATTTTGTTTTTCAACTCTTTTGAATATGAAAAATTGATATTGTTTTTTGTTCCAACAATAAAAACTCTTCTTCTTTCTTGAGGAACTTCATAGTTTACAGCATTTAGAATTTTATATTCAACTTTATATCCTAATTTCTCGAAGATTTCTATAATCTCACTTATTGTTTTGCCTTTGTTATGTCTAACAAGTGCTGCAACATTTTCGATAACAAAAATCTTTGGCATAATATTTTTAACAAATCTAAAAAACTCTTTAAATAGTTCATTGCGTGGGTCATCAATAAATCTTCTTCCTATGTTACCTGCTATTGAAAAACCTTGACACGGTGGACCACCAATTATTACATCAACGTCATTTTCTTTGCTTAAAAGTTTAACTTCTTCATCATTAAGGTTTTTAATATAACCTACATAGATATTTGTTTTTGGAAAATTAGATTTATATGTTTTAGCATAAACTGGATTAAATTCAACACCAAAAATTGTTTCAAAACCTGCTTTATGAAAACCATATGAAAGACCACCGGCACCACAAAAAAGATCAATTACTTTATGCTTACTCATTAGTTCCTTTCTAAAATTCCTGAAAAAATACTTTTAGATTATATTTTGTATTTCTATTATATCATTTCAAACTTTTAATACTTAAACTTTTATTATGTCTTTGTTCTAACAATGCATGTAATAAAAATTTAAATTCAAAAAAGTTTTAGGGTCAAAATTTATGTTGTGTTTTACTAGAATTTAAAATTTAATAATTTACCAATAAGCCTGTTTTACAGTGCTTTAAGGAAACTGCTACAAGCAAAGTGTCAAAATTTGCAAATTTAAAAATGAAGCTTATTTTGCTTCATTTTCCAGTTCATTAATTCTTTGGATAACAATGTTATAAACTTCTTTTCATTTATCACTAAATGTTGCATGTCCACACTCGGTTAATAAGTAAGTTTTAACATCTTTATCTCTCTCGATCATCTTAATTTGTTCAACCATTAAATACTTATCATCTCTTGAATAAATAATTGCATATTCATCATCATTCATAAATAATGGCTTAACAACATTAAGTAAATATTCTCTATTTAAAATTTGATTATTTAATAAATTATCAAACTTTTTAATATCTCTCTGGTAATTATTTACAACCATCGGTGCTAATCTATCAACATACATTATATGCTGATTACTTGGTTTGTAAAACAATGATAAAAATGCTTCTTTTGCATCTTCTACATTAGAAGGCACTAATCATTTTTTTAGTTGAGCATATCTATTTTCATCATCAACTAAAGCATAATTTAAAGGGGCAGTCATTATTAAATCTATGACATTTTTATTTTCTTTTTTAGCATATAAACAAGGTACTGAACCCATTGAGTGTGAAAGTAAAATAACCTTGTGATTAGACAAAAATTTCTTAATAAATTCGCTAACTATCTTGCCATAAAATTCTAGTGAAATTTCATTATTGTTACTTGATTTGCCACAACCTGGTAAATCGAGAGCAAAAATATTAAAATTATGCCTTTGCTTTTGTTCATATAAAGTTTCAACGTGTTCAATCATTTTTTTAATAATTGCTGATGAAGAATTAAAACCGTGAACAAATAAAATACTTATTGGTTTCTTCTTTTTAGCAACTTCTAAGGCTTCATAATAAATATTTTCACCTAAAAGTTCAATATAATCTCTTTTGTGCATTAAAATCCTTAATTATTAACCTATTAATAGGCTGATAATTTCTTCTTTTGTGACAGTTCCAAAGTACTCATCTAGATTTTCGATATTACCTAAAACTTTAAGTAAGTTTTCTTCATTCAATTTAACATTATCAAACATGTGTTCAATTTCATGGACATTCTTTTTGCTTAAAAAATCTCCTTCAAATACTAAATTCTTGATAATTCCTTGTTCAATATCGCCTTTAACTACTAAGATACCACCAGGGAACTTAGCGCCATTTTGATATTTGAAGTTTGCTGCTTTATTGTAAATTCAATCTTCATTAGAGAATTTAGAACTTAATATATCTAGCTGTTCTTGATACTTTGCGTAGTCAACTTCTAAATATTCACCACTAAAGTTTTTAACAAAATAGTTAATTAACCTTGTGATGAAATCCTCGGCAGATATCTTATTAACTAACTCATCATAGATATTTGTTACACGAGATCGAATTGATTGAATACCTTTTGACTCATACTTAACTTTTGCAGGATTAAGTGCTTTTGATAATTTACTTAAGTCAACATTAAAAAGTAATGTTCCATGGCTAACTATTCTATTTTGGCTTATATATTGTGCATTACCACTAATTTTGCAACCATTAACCACAACATCATTACGTCCTTTAAATTCAGCATTTAAACCTAAACTTCTTAAAAAAGCAATAATTGGAGTTAAGAATCTTTCATATCCACCTTTTTTATCATAGTCAGTTATAAAACTAAAATTTATGTTGCCTAAGTCATGGTATACAGCACCACCACCTGACATTCTTCTAGCTAGCTTAATGTTATTTTCTTTAACATATGTTCTGTTAATTTCTTCATAAGTATTTTGGTTATTACCAACAATAATAGCATTATCATGTTGATAAATTACAAGGATATCACCTTTTAAATCTTTATCATGCATAATAATGTTTTCAAGTGCTAAAGTAATATATGGAGATGTTTCTTTAATTCTAAATATTTTCATTTTTGCCCCTTTAATATATGTATAAAGTAGTTTTATTTTATACCAAAATCAGCATCTTTTGGCAAATAATGAATAGTTACCATATTAAATAAAATTAGTGTATAAAACAAAGTGTTAATAATATAACACTTTGGAAATTTGCGGCCGTTAAGCATTTTTATTAAAACAATGACTAAAGAGCCTAACTTTTTGTAATACCATAAACTGCATGGATTAAACTATTAATTTTTTTAACTTTTATTATTAAATGTGAACAAATTAATATGTTGGATAATATTAATATCAAATTTAGAATTATTCAAGGAATAATAAATACTTCTCAGTTCACATCAGAAATTCATAAAATCTTAATTATGTTAGATGTTATGAACAAAAACAATGATAATAAGTGAATAATTTCAACTGCTAAAACAAAACTTTTAATTGAATAATAATTTTGGCTTCAGCATCTCTTAAAAAATAAAGCAAAAATAATTATTATTGATAAGACAAAAAACAATGAATTATATAATTCAGTTGGCATTAAAATGATCCTGATACTCACAACAAGTCTAGTAAAATTATAAATTAAGCAATACAACATTAGAAGAAACATAAATACATAAAGAATTAATTCTGTGATTAGTGTTTCAATAAGATGTTTTTTATCTTTCATACAATATCCTGTCTATTTCAGAAAGTATCAGTTGTCTAATATCAAAACTATTTTTATCATTATTTTTAATCATGGATAAATATTTATCAATTGCCGGAAATAAGCTTTTTTTACTTAGCAAAGTATCAAAAAATAATTTTTTTTCTGTTTCGGTGTTAATTTTTTTATCCATACCAAAAAGAGCTTCATTTTTTACATCTGTTAAATCTAAGTTGTCAACATATTTATGATTAGC
Source organism: Mycoplasmopsis caviae (assembly GCF_024498215.1). Taxonomy (NCBI): domain Bacteria; kingdom Bacillati; phylum Mycoplasmatota; order Mycoplasmoidales; family Metamycoplasmataceae; genus Mycoplasmopsis; species Mycoplasmopsis caviae. The sequence goes on from NZ_CP101806.1 coordinate 1,069,438, forward strand.
ACCACCTTCATAAACTGTTAAATTTATAGCTTTAATTAATTTGCAAATTCAATAATCGTTTTTAAGTTTATTAAATATTTTGTTTATTAAAAAAGCAACACAAACAATTCCATTTTCAGCAAAATAATCCGTATTATTCAAATATTCGTAAATAATTTTATTTTTGCTTTCATCATTAATATCAAACTTGTCAAGTGGTATAAAATTGTAAAAAAAACTGTTTGAAATAAGCAAATACTTAAATGAATCAACTATTTTTGAATTTATGAATTTCTCTTTTGCAAGCAAGAAAGCAATGTCTTTTTCAGTATTACTAATTTTCTCCTTTCAACGCTGATCAATATTCCTACTTGTTGTTAATAATTTAAGCAATTGATGAATTTTCATTGATAAAAGTCAATATTTATTAATGATCGCCTTATTATTTTTAACCTTATAAAACTTACTTGGTATAATCTTGCAATTCATTAACTCAATCTTGTATTTCGACATATAAGTCATTCTTAAAGCTGCAGCATTTTGAAAAATGATTTTGAAATTTTTGTCATCTTCAAGCCACTTGTTAGATCTATATTTAAAATCTGTTGCCACAAAATCTAAATCATTATTTTTTCTTCAAAAATCCTTATACTTTAAAACAAATGACGCACTGCCCATTGGAATCAAATTCTTTTTGTAAAATATATCAATAATATTATTCTCGATTTTATCAAGTTTATTTGACCAATAAATTTTTCTAATATCATTATATTTCATCAATAAAACACAATAAAATTTATACCAATAAAAAACTTTGAATATATTATTTTTCGAATATTGCTCTATCTTAATTTTTGAAACAAAAATTAACAATATGTACCCTACTATTATTAATAAAACAAATGGTACAAAAATTAGAGCAATTAGGTTTAATTTTCCTTTACTGTTTACATTTTGTTTCGACATTATTGTTTCAATTAAAAAATAAGTAGAAAATAAACAAATTGAAAACAACAAGGTAAACAAGACAAGAGATAAAGCAGAATATATAATTAACTTTCTATTAAATTTGTTCTTTCGGAGAATTTCTTTATATTTTTCAATTAATAGCATGAGTCTCAATATAAACTATCATAATCTCTTTTTTGATCTAGTTCTGCATTTGCAATTACATTTTTAATTGCACTAAGAACATTTCGAATTCTTTTTATCGCAATTCTTCTTGTTGCTCATGTTAAGAAACTAGGTTTAGATTTTTTTAATGTTTGATAAATTTCATCAACAATATCACGAAATCAAATAATGTCATTTACTTTTTTACTAGTTTCTAATACGAAGTCAAGAGCAATAATTATATGTTCTTTTGAGTACTCTTTATTACCTATTGTATGCTTCAATATATGAAATCCAGCACCAATTAAACCTAATGCCGCAATGCCAACATCCAATCCTGTACCGGTTAGCTCTAAACCACCACCAATATTTTCGCCATTTTCTAATAATCACTCTCAGGATTTCTTAACAAATTTGTGAAAATCTAAAAATCTTTGAATTTGACTTTTAACTTCCTTTCTAAGGTCAAGTCAATCCTTTTCTGTTACATAACTATTTATGTTACTTGAATAAGCTTCTGTTGAATATTTATTTTCAAGAGCTAACAATCTTTCTTCAAATTCTCGAGTTGCTTCATTATCTTCATCATTGAAGTAATCATTCATAAATTTTGAATTAATTAACTCTTTTAATTGACTAACATTAAGTTTAGAAATTTGTAATTCATTGTATCTTTCTTCTTCAAATTTAGTAAGTTTTTCTTTGTTGAAAACTTTAAACAAGATAAACATATTATTATTCAATTGATTAATGTCATTAATATGACTATTTTGTGTATTTTGAGATGCTACTATCATTTTCTACCCTTTCATATTATTTTTTTGTAAATATAATCATAATATTTACAAAAAAATTATAAAAAAATTCATTAACTGTTTTTTGTTTATGCAATTTTTATTATTTTCTTTAAAAAAATAAATTTTATGTCTCTTTTTTTATTTAAAAATCATAATTTTTTTGAACATAAAATGAAGAATGAAATAAACAAAAATGTTTCTTTTTGTGGCATTGGAGATTGTTAACTTCATAAAAGTTTTTTTTACTTTTTAACCTTGCTTTTTTGTCTATTTTATAGGTTTTGTGATTCCAATATATAAGAATAATTAATAATTTAAATTTACATAGTAATAATTATTAAAATTTTCTTATGCAATAAATTAAAATAAATATATGTTAAAACTAAGGAGAAGAAATGAAGAATAAATTAACAGGATTTAATGGTTTTTGTTGCCCGAATGATAAAAGTGCAAACCAATATGCAATCATAAATCACTTGAAAAATTATTTAATGAAGAACAGAAAATTTGACAAAAAAATTGCAATTTTAAGAAATCAAACAAGTTCAGCTATTTTTGAAATTATTTATAGTTACTTACAGACATATGACAATATTATTTACATTGATGCTAATGATGTTGTGAACTTTTTTAAAAAGAACCATGAAAAAATAGCATTTACAATTGTTACAACTAGTACGTTTTTAAACAATTCAACATCATTGAATAAGACCATCTTGAGTGAGTGTGAAAAGTATAGCATACCAATTCACATTGATGCAACTCAGGAGTTTGCAAGCTTGATTGTTGAAGATTATAATCTGAATAGAAAAAACCTAGACATATCAATTTCGTTGAACGTGAAAAATATAATATTTTATAATCTTAACATTTGTTTTTACGCTTGAAACAGCAAGAAGTCGCTTAAATTTATTCTAACAAAGTGTGAAATTCCCACAGAATTTTTTAAAGATTATTATGATCGTTTAAAAATGCCAGATTTTCTAAATAACTTGTTACTTCATAATGGAAATAAGTATTTAGAATCAAAAGAAGAAATACTAAAAAATAAAAAGCAATTAGTTAGTATATCTGAATCGCTTATGACTAATGATAAGAATTTTAAAACAGAAATTCTATGATGCAATTTATTTGATGGTTTTTTAATTGATGTAATTTTTAATGATAAAAGTCCTGCTGAAACTAATTTTTTAGTAAAAATGCTCTATGAAAAATTAAATAAAAAGGACAATGATTATTTTAGTCTTGTTACTATTCCATACATGAATTATTACAAAAATATGATTTGTTTCAAAAACTTCTATCCTTTGTCATCATATATGAAGAAGAAAATTAACACAGCATTTTTTAATTCATTAAGCGATGTAATTGATTTAAATCATTCTCGAGAACAACTAACTTGTGTCAATTTGGAAATTGACAACAAAAATTTGAAAAATCTTTTGAAAATTTTTGTTGAATACTCAAATAAAGGTTTCATATTTCAAGGTTCATCATTAATTTGATTAAAATTTAGTGATTATTATAGACTGCCTAATGATGTTGATTTATTATTACAACACAAGAATTTTAAAAACTTTGATGATAAATTTTTATTTTTTGCTAAAACAATGAATAATAGAAAATTTGAAAAATATGATTATTTTAATTGAAATGATAATTTATGGTCGGTTGATTTGTTATTAACTAACAATATCGACGATGGTTTTATCAATGATTATCAGTTTGAATTTAATGGCAATAAATATTCTATTAAAGGTGCGTCACTTGATTACATTCTTTATCAAAAGATCGAAACAATAATTTCAAATTCCATATCAAACACTGGTGAATTTAATTGTCTTAAAGACGAAGTGATAAAGGATATTAATTTTTTACTTGAGAAAAACACATTATTGACCAGTGAAGAAATAAAGAAATTTGTTTCATTCAGTCTACAAAATTCCACAAACATCTATTTTAAAAATCCTTACAAAGATATTAAAAATCTTGTTAGTAAAGTTGACTTAACTCTATATAAGGAAAAAGTAAGAAAATTAATTGTTGAAATATGCAATGAAATTGAAAGACAATCACGAGATGAAATTATCCCTAATAAAGATTTTCAATTTGACTGACGATAAAAAAATTTTGGCTTTTTTATAAAAAGTTCTTGGTTGACATTTGATAATTTTCTTCTATTTTGTCCAATTTTTAAGGTTGTAAAAATTATAGCCAAAACACATAAAAGTTTGGCTATTTTTTTAATCAAAACAGCAAAAAATGTGTTATTTTTTTGTTTTTGTGTGTACAACATTAAGGTTTACCGCATTTTTAAATGTTAAATTACATTTTTTAAAATTTTGCATATTAAAACATACAACATCATTAAGAAGTTGCTTTTAATTAATTCATTTTGTCTTCAATCCTAAAGTTTTTTCATAACTTTTGGGGATTGACATCATTTGTTAATTTCTTTTAAATATTCTTCAATCAACAAATAAATTGTTGATTGAAATAAAAAATAACTTATTTAATAAGTATTGAGCCGTTGGCTCTTATTAAGACCTGTCGGTCTTAAGAAGCAAAACTTCTTTTTGTCTTGTAAGACAGGCTTTCTTCTTTTAAAAAAGAAGAAACAAGAAAAACTTACTTAAATGATTTGTAATTAGCGTCAATAAATTCCTTCATTTCTTTTGTAATATCATTTAACTTTTCAAGATTTTCACTTAATAGTTTTTAATAAATTCAATGTCTTTATTGTTTGGGTTTGCAGAATTCTTAAATATATTTTCAAGTTTTTCAAATGTACTGGATGTTCATGTTCTATTATGAAGCATGGTTTTAATTGTAGACTCTTACACCTTGATGTTGTGGATCAAGATTTTTGATATTGCATATACATCGATTGCGCTCAATTCGTTTCCTTTCGGTACTCTGGCTTCATATTTTCTTTTCCCTCAACAAAGAATAATTTATTTTCAGGAGTTACCATAAGCTTTGCCTCTCCACTTTCAAACATAGAAACCCTAGCGCCATTATTATCAAATGGAGCAAGATATTTGTTGTCATATCTCACAGTATGATTAACTATTTTTCTTTTAATTACAAGATTCATCTCTTCTTCAAAAATTTCAGTATTTGGCTTTCTAAAAACATTTGATTTTTTACTTACTGCTTCGGCCTTTTAAATTGTTTGTTGTATTCATCAATTAAAAGTTCAATTTTTCCCAAAAAGTCTTCAAAACAGTTGATTCCGTTTGTATGAAAGAATGTTCCTATTCATCTTTGCAATGTTCAAAATGATCTTTCAACATTTGGTTTTGCCTTTGGATTGCTCGCTTGTTATAAGTTCAATTCCTCTTGCATTTAGTGCTTCTTCCATATTTGTTCTTGTACTATCTGAACCTCAAAAGTTCTTCTTCTATCCGTTATTATTACTTGTGGAATGCCATACCTTTTAAATAATTGTGTTAGAAGATTTTGATATCCAATTGTTGTTTCCTCAATGTCAATTCAGATTGCTAACAAACTTTTTGTTGTCGCATCAACAGCATTATAAATATGGTACTTCTTACTTTCTCCAAAAAGATGAAGTGGTGTTGCATCAATTTCAATAATTTGCCCAAAATCATAGTCAGAACTTTTATTTTGGTAAACACCTTTTAATGGATTTTTATTTAGAATTTTTTCATAAATTTTAATAAACTGTGCCTCGATTTTAGAAATATCTTGACCGTTTTCTAAAAACATTCTTCTTCTCTTAATCTCATTTTTTACTTTTCTCGTTGCATATGAACTGCAATAACCAAGTCTAAGCATTCTTTTATAAAAGGTAGTGAAAGGCAACAATTTTTTTCATCATTAGTAAGACTCATTATTGTAAAAATGCAACAAGGCTACACTAAGATCACCTTTTGATATTTTCTCAATATGTTCCACTAATTCATAATATCTATTAGTTAAATCAATAATAACTGAATCACTTACTTTCACACCCCTAAGTTTATTTTTATTACCATGTGATATACTGATTGCATCTTGGTTATTTGTAGATGCAATCAATATTTGATTTCTATATCTTTTAATTGTTTTTGTTGATGTTCTACAACCCAATTTTCCTAATATTTTTGATATTTCGGCATTTGGTCTATTTCAATATTGTTGAATTTTTTAAATCTAAAATTTTTTTATCTTCATAATCAGTTGTTTTACCTGTATCAACTGCTTGAAATCTGGTTTTAATTACAAGATTTTCCATAATTTAAATTCTCCTTTTTAAAATAATAATTGAAACCTAAAAATGGACAAAATAAAAGATAAAAACAGGGTGGACAAAATAAAATAAAACCATTATTTATAAAAAGTTCTTGGTTGACATTGCAATATGGTTTATAATATCTTTGATGTGTCCCCAATGTTGGACAATTACTATACCCATAGGGATAGTTGCTTAAGAGTATATAACTCCTTTCACTAGATAATTGAAAAGTACTGTGCGCGGTTGCTTTTCTTCTTTAATCAAAATATTATTTTAATCTTCAATCTCCAAAGAGAACTTCGCCGTTCTCTTTTTTGATTTTTTATGCTTCAAATTGCTGCACACAGTAGCAAATTTATATTTAGTATTCAAATTTTTAAAGTTTAATGTTAAATTTAAAAATTAACATATTCTATTTATTTATAGGCTTTTTGGTCAAATGATTTTTTTGCATTTAATTAAATTTTAAAAGAAAGCTTAATTATTTAAAAATGTGGAAAGATTTCCATTAATTTTTATTTGCGTATTTTTGCAACTTTCATTATTTTGATAATTTTCTTCTATTTTGTCCAATTTTTAAGGTTGTAAAAATTATAGCCAAAACACATAAAAGTTTGGCTATTTTTTTAATCAAAACAGCAAAAAATGTGTTATTTTTTGTTTTTGTGTGTACAACATTAAGGTTTACCGCATTTTTAAATGTTAAATTACATTTTTTAAAATTTTGCATATTAAAACATACAACATCATTAAGAAGTTGCTTTTAATTAATTCATTTTGTCTTCAATCCTAAAGTTTTTTCATAACTTTTGGGGATTGACATCATTTGTTAATTTCTTTTAAATATTCTTCAATCAACAAATAAATTGTTGATTGAAATAAAAAATAACTTATTTAATAAGTATTGAGCCGTTGGCTCTTATTAAGACCTGTCGGTCTTAAGAAGCAAAACTTCTTTTTGTCTTGCTAGACAGGCTTTCTTCTTTTTAAAAAGAAGAAACAAGAAAAACTTACTTAAATGATTTGTAATTAGCGTCAATAAATTCCTTCATTTCTTTTGTAATATCATTTAACTTTTCAAGATTTTCACTTAATAGTTTTTTAATAAATTCAATGTCTTTATTGTTTGGGTTTGCAGAATTCTTAAATATATTTTCAAGTTTTTCAAATGTACTGGATGTTCATGTTCTATTATGAAGCATGGTTTTAATTGTAGCTCTTACACCTTGATGTTGTGGATCAAGATTTTTTGATATTGCATATACATCGATTGCACTCAATTCGTTTCCTTTCGGTACTCTGGCTTCATATTTTCTTTTCCCTCAACAAAGAATAATTTATTTTCAGGAGTTACCATAGCTTTGCCTCTCCACTTTCAAACATAGAAACCCTAGCGCCATTATTATCAAATGGAGCAAGATATTTGTTGTCATATCTCACAGTATGATTAACTATTTTTCTTTTAATTACAAGATTCATCTCTTCTTCAAAAATTTCAGTATTTGGCTTTCTAAAAACATTTGATTTTTACTTACTGCTTCGGCCTTTTTAAATTGTTTGTTGTATTCATCAATTAAAAGTTCAATTTTTCCCAAAAAGTCTTCAAAACAGTTGATTCCGTTTGTATGAAAGAATGTTCCTATTCATCTTTGCAATGTTCAAAATGATCTTTCAACATTTGGTTTTGCCTTTGGATTGTCGCTTGTTATAAGTTCAATTCCTCTTGCATTTAGTGCTTCTTCCATAATTGTTCTTGTACTATCTGAACCTCAAAAGTTCTTCTTCTATCCGTTATTATTACTTGTGGAATGCCATACCTTTTAAATAATTGTGTTAGAAGATTTTGATATCCAATTGTTGTTTCCTCAATGTCAATTCAGATTGCTAACAAACTTTTTGTTGCCGCATCAACAAGCATTATAAATATGGTACTTCTTACTTTCTCCAAAAGATGAAGTGGTGTTGCATCAATTTCAATAATTTGCCCAAAATCATAGTCAGAACTTTTATTTTGGTAAACACCTTTTAATGGATTTTTATTTAGAATTTTTTCATAAATTTTAATAAACTGTGCCTCGATTTTAGAAATATCTTGACCGTTTTCTAAAAACATTCTTCTTCTCTTAATCTCATTTTTTACTTTTCTCGTTGCATATGAACTGCAATAACCAAGTCTAAGCATTCTTTTATAAAAGGTAGTGAAAGGCAACAATTTTTTTCATCATTAGTAAGTCTCATTATTGTAAAAATGCAACAAGGCTACACTAAGATCACCTTTTGATATTTTCTCAATATGTTCCACTAATTCATAATATCTATTAGTTAAATCAATAATAACTGAATCACTTACTTTCACACCCCTAAGTTTATTTTTATTACCATGTGATATACTGATTGCATCTTGGTTATTTGTAGATGCAATCAATATTTGATTTCTATATCTTTTAATTGTTTTTGTTGATGTTCTACAACCTAATTTTCCTAATATTTTTGATATTTCGGCATTTGGTCTATTTCAATATTGTTGAATTTTTTAAATCTAAAATTTTTTTATCTTCATAATCAGTTGTTTTACCTGTATCAACTGCTTGAAATCTGGTTTTAATTACAAGATTTTCCATAATTTAAATTCTCCTTTTTAAAATAATAATTGAAACCTAAAAATGGACAAAATAAAAGATAAAAACAGGGTGGACAAAATAAAATAAAACCATTAGTATTTTTTGCAACTTTCATTATTTTTGCCTAAATATATAATTTAAATACCTTAATATTAATATTAAGGTAATTTACAAACGTATATGAAAGGAGAAAAATGACTACAGCAGAAACTAAAGGCGAAGAAATTAAAAAATCTAAGCCTAAAGACAATAGTCGTAAAGGAAATTTTCGTAAAATTTTAAGTAAACTTTCTGGTGCTTTTATGTTACCAATTTCAGTTATGTCTATAGCTGGTCTATTTCTTGGGGTTGGTGCAACAATTTCTAGTCAATTAGGTTCATATGAAATTGCTAGAATTATTGGTGAATTTATCAAATTACTAGGTGACCCTGTATTTGGTGCAATGCCACTATTATTTGCAGCAGCTTTCGTTGTGGCATTCACTGATGAAGCTGGTATTGGTGTCTTTGCTGCAATTATTGGATACTTAATATTCTCAGCAATACAAGCTCCATTCATCAAGGATGTTAAAGATACATCAGGTAATCTAATTGGTTATGACATTCTATGAATGACTAAAAAGTATGCTACTGGTGTTAAACAAGTTGTAGGATCTTCATTAGGATTCAAAACACTTCAAACATCAGTTTTCGCTGGTATTTTAATTGGGGTAATTGTTTCTTATCTTTACGATAAACTTCACACAATTAAACTACCAACAGTATTCTCGTTCTTTGGAGGAAAGAGATTTGTTTCATTAGTAACAATTATTTCAATGATTCCTCTTACTTTCTTCTTCCTACTAGTATGACCATGAGTTGGTATTGGTCTAAGTTACTTTGGTAACAGTATAGGTAAAGTTCCATATGGTTTTGAATCATTTATTTTTGGATTCATCGAAAGATCATTAATTCCATTTGGTCTTCACCACGTATTTTATGCACCACTTTGATGAACACAAGCAGGTGGTGATTTAGCAAGTGCTATAACTGAATGACAAAAGAGTAACACTTTTGTAACTAATGGTGAAATTACAAAATGATTAACTAACCTAACAGATAAACCTGATAAATGAGTTGGTGACTCATATATGGCAGTTAATGTTGCTGGTTTACCATTCAACACACTAACATGAACTAAGAATGGTTCAACCGAACCAATTACAATGCCAGTTTACAAATTCATCGCAAGTGAATTAGGTATTAAATTAGGTAGATTCCTACAAGGTAAATATTCATTTATGATTCTTGGTCTACCAGGTGCAGCAGTAGCTATGATTTTAGCAGCACCAAAAGAAAATAGAAAAGTTGCTGCTGGTACAGTTATTCCAGCTGCACTAACAGCAATGATTACTGGTGTTACAGAACCTATTGAATTTACATTCTTATTCTTAGCACCATGACTATTCTGAGGATTCCATGCATTTTTCTGTGCACTTGCATTTATGCTAGCTAACTTGTTAGGTGTACACATTGGTATGACATTCTCAGGTGGTATCATGGACTTAATTATCTATGGTATTATTCCAGTTCTTAAGGGAACAAACTTCTGATGATCATTAGTAATTGGAGCTGCATACTTTCCAATCTACTTCCTTGGTTTCTTCTTCTTTATTAAGAAATTTAATTTAGCAACACCAGGTCGTGGTGAAACAGTTAAATTATTCACAAAGAAAGATTTCCAAGAAAAACAAGACGCTAAAGCAGAAAGTAAAAAAGATACATCAACAAAAAATGCAAAAGAATATGCAATGATTCTTGCATTAGGTGGATCAAAAAACATTTTAAACACAAACAACTGTGCTTCAAGACTAAGATATGACATTAAAGACAGAAGTTTAGTAAATGAAGCAGAATGTAAGGCGGCAGGTGCTGTTGCTCTTAAATGAGAAGGCGACAAGCATGTTCAAGTAATTATTGGACCAGCTGCAGAACAAATGAATGCAAACATTAGAAAAATTTTAGCTTCTGGTGAACTAGATGACATCGTTGTTGAATCAAAAGAACACAAAGTAGAAACTGAAAAAGTTGAATCAATGACAGGTTGTTCAAAACCTGGTTGCGAAACTAAATGTGACTGTCATACTGAAGAACCTGTAATGGAAGAAAAAATGGAAGTTCAAGAAACTCCAGTTGCAGAAGTTGTGGAAGAAGTTCAACCTCAACCTGTTCAAGAAGCTCCAGTAACTCCTAGCGAAACAGCTACAATGGCAGATACAAAATGAGTAGATGAATCTAATGACTTAGATCGTCCTGTTGAATTCTTTGCACCTGCTATTGGTGAAGTTATTCCTTTAAGCCAAATTCCAGATGAAACATTTGCAAACAAATACTTAGGTGATGGTGTTGCAATTAAACTTAAGGCTGAAAAGAAGGCTTCAATTTGAGCTCCTGTTTCAGGTACACTTGAAACAGTGTTCCCAACCAAACATGCATATGGTATTACAACTGATGAAGGTATTAAAGTTCTTCTTCACATTGGTGTTGATACAGTTACACTTAATGGCGAAGGTTTCGAAACAAAAGTAAAACAAGGCAAGAAAATTAAAGCTGGTGACTTGTTATGTACTGTTGATGTTGAACACCTATCAAGCCAAAATAAGGTAAGTGATCTAATTGTTATTATTCTAAATGAATCAGAACACAAACACATTATTGATACAGCTCTTGGCGAAAAAATGACCAAACGTGCTGACAAATTAATGCTTGTTAAATAAGATTAATTAACTTAAAAATGAACTCGCTTATACGGGTTCATTTTTGTTTTTTTGCTGTTACTTGTTTCCCTAAGTGCCTATCAAATAGACCCATTAGGAAATTTTAGCAAAATAAAATGAACCTTTGTAGCCAAAAGTTCACTCTATTTCTATTCTTTAATTTGTGCTTTTCCAACAACTTCAATGTCAAAATAATATTTTCTTCAAGTTAACCTAATTTTTTGATCTTTCGTTACTTTTTTCTCATCAAAGTATTCTAAATATAACTCATCAAAAAAGTGCATAGGACAAGAAAATGATTTACCCTTTTTAATTAATTTTAGAGATAAGTCATCTAAGATAACTTCAACGTTTTCGCTGATATCAAATTTAAGACTATTACCACTTTCCTTAAGTGCTGTTGAATTTATTGAAATACCACTTTTGTGCATTTTTTGCAATTCATTAAAAGCTTTAAATCTCAAATCGCCATTGAAATTATAGTAGGCAGCATTATATTTAATTTCTAAATTTCTTGCTAACTCTTCAAGTGTGCTAAAAGGTCTAGATGCTCATAATCTTCTACTGAAAGTAAAAAGTGAAGGACAATATCAGTATTTATTTTCGATTATGTTGACTTTGTATGTTTTGATTTTATTCATTTATTAACCCTAATTCTTTAATCATTTTTGCAATACCATCATTGTTATTTGTATCAGCAATATATTTTGCTATTGCTTTTACACTATTTGTTGCATTACCCATTGCAACAGGAATTTTAACAGATTGCAACATACTTATGTCATTATCAGCATCACCAAAAGCAATTGCTTTTGATAAATCAATATTACTAATTTCTGCTAACTTAACCAATGTCTTACCTTTTGAAATTCCTATAGGCATTATATCAATAACACCACTTTGAGAAGATACTGTATATATAAATTTATTAAATTTGTTTGCAATTGTAAGTAGGGAGTCTATCTTCTCTTGTGGAACATTTTGAGTAATAATTAGTAGTTTAGCAAAATTAAATTGATCACTTATTTCTTTTAGGCTGCCTTCTTCATATTTTCAACGATAAGGATTATCTTCTTTAATGTGTTGATAGATCATAAATTCAAATCAACGTGGATTAGTGAAATTATTTCCTCTCATTCCGTTAATATCATATGCTAAGAAGTCGATTTTGTTGTCTTCTAAGAAGTTAATTAATTCTTTAGCAATTGCTTTGTCAATTGCCTGAAAAAAAGGTATTTTTTTGGTAATTGGATCATAAATCATTGAGCCATTACCAGCTACAACTGGGTGTTTAATATTTAAATCTTCCATGAGTTTATAGTTCATATAATATGGTCTTCCAGTTGCAATTATTATGTTTTTATTTTCCTTTTGAAGCTGTTTTATAGTCTTCTTGGTCGACTCTAGTAGATTTTTTGACTCATCATAGAGTGTACCATCTAAATCAAAGATGAAGTATTCAATATTATTTCTTTTGTCCATAATAAGCATTCTTTCCATGCTTACGATTATAGTGTTTTTCAATTAATGCTCCCTGAGCACTTGAAGCATTGTTATTTGAAATTATTAATGTATTAATAGCCATCTTTGCCACTTGTTCAAGTGTAAGAGCTAAATCAACAGCATCCTTTGGAGATTTAAATGACCAAGCAAAAGGACCATGTTCTTTAACTAATGTAGCTGAGCATGCTTTTCAGTCAATTTTACGACTTTTAAAGGTTTCTATTATCACAAGACCTGTGTTGTGTTCATATTGTCCATTAATTTCTTGTGGACTCAAGGCTCTTGCACAAGGAACTGGTCCATAAAAATTATCTGCATGTGTTGTTCCAAAACAAGGGATATCTTTACCTGCCTGAGCAAACGAAACAGCATTAGGACTATGTGTGTGAACTATTCCTTTAATTTCAGGATTTTCTTTATAAAGCAATGTATGAGTAGGCGTATCAGAAGATGGGTTATATTTTGAATCAATAACATTGTTATCTAAATCTGTTATAACCATATCTTCAGGTTTAAGCGAATCATAAGAAACGCCACTTGGTTTAATAACCATATATTTACGATCTTGTGTAATACCTGAAACATTGCCCCATGTATGAATAACAAGACCATATTTGACTAAAAGCATATTTGCATCGTAAACTTCTTGCTTAAGTTTTTTGATTTCTACTTCATATTTTTTGTCAAGAGTCATTATTTATCCCCTCCAACTTTAGCTCACATTTTGTCATAAAACTTATGTGCTTCGCTAATATACTTGATTGCTTCTTCCTTAGTTTCGTTTTCTTTGTTTAATGACCACATTTCGATCATAATTGGTTGATTTAACTTAAGATCTTTTAAAATTTTTAAAAGATAAGGAAAATCAACAGTTCCGCTACCAAAAGGTGTATCTCTAAACTTTGTTGGAATAGTGTCTTTAAAATGGAATGCTACAATATGATCTTTAGCAATTTCAAACTCATTGTATAAATCTTCCTTATTAGCTCATTGATAAATGTTACCTAAATCAGGATAAATTTGTAAATAAGGACTATTAATCATATTTATGTATGTCATTGCTCTTGAGTTAGTTCCCATAAATCGTGTGTCCATAATTTCAAAAGCTAACATAACTGAATGCTTGCTTGCTTCTGTTACTGCTCATTTCATACCTTCAATGAAGTTTTTTCTTGTTTCTTCATCAGCAGGTTCATAATAAACATCATAACCAGCAAGCTGAACAGTTCTAATACCTAATTTTTTAGCTAAAATAATGGCTTTGGTCATTATTTCTTTTGCTTTAGCTCTAATTTTAGGATCTTTAGAACCGAAAGGATATTTACGATGACCACTGAGTGTCATTGAATTAAAATTAAATTTGTGTTTGATTAGCAACATTTGAGCTTGAGCAATTTCATCGTCACTTCAGTCTAAACGTGCTAATCTACCTGGGGTTTCATCAACAGAAAATTCCATAAAGTCATAACCAGCAGACTTAGCAATAAGAATTTTTTCTTCAAGGCTAAATTTGTTGTTTATGGCTTTTTCATAGATACCTAATAAGCGGTTCTTATTTTCAATATTTGGCAAATTCGTCCTTAAAGGCTTTGGCTGCTAATTCTGGATTTTCTGCATCTCTTAATGATCTACCAGCTATAAAGATAAAAATTGGAATATCTTTGAATAGCATAATGTCTTCAAGAGCTACACCGCCAGTAATAGTTACTTTAAAGCCTTTTTTGGCAAGTTTAGAAACGGCATCTATGTCTTTTTGTCCTCATTTAACTCCACTTGCTTGGCTATCTCTTGAACGGTGTCAAACAACTTGTGGGACGCCAACTTTAGCTCAAGCATCAACTTGATCTCAAGTAAAATTTGAAGTTAATTCGATTTGAACTTCTTTATCTTTGCCATATTCCTTGGCAATATTCATTGTTTCAACAATTGTTGGTACCTCAGCTGCACAAATACAGGTTGTGTAGTCAGCACCATTTTCGAAAAACATCTTACCGAATACTTTACCAGCATCAGCAATTTTGCCATCAGCAACAATTATCTTTGTAGGAAAAGCTTCTCTTAATGCTTTGATAGCTTTTTTACCCTCTGATGAAATAAGAATTGTTCCTACTTCAATAATGTCGATGTATTTTTCAACCTTTTTTGCACTTGCAATTGCATCCTCAATTGTTAAGTTATCTAATGCAATCTGTAACATTGGTTTCATATTAAATCCTAACCAAGGTATTTAGTATAGTCAACACCTTTAATGATTCCTATAATTTCTTCTTTTGTTTTAGCACTTGCTATTTTTTCAATGTTTTCAGGGTCTTCGAAAACAGCAATAATTTGTGGAATAGCAACAGCTGTATGTGTTTCGCCATCTTTTGCTGCTAGGCCCATTAAGATCTTAACTTCTCTTTCGTCGCCATCAAATTTAATTGGTTTTTTGAGTGTAATTAATGAGAAGCCGTTCCCAAAAACAGCATCTTGAGTTGCTGAAGCATGTGGCATTGCAAGACCTTCAACAATAATGAAGTAAGGTCCATTTTTCTTAACTGATTCTAGTATGTAATCATAATACTTAGAATTAATAACTTTTGCTTTTTCTAATGGTAAGCAAGCTTGCTTAATAGCATCTTTTCAATCTTTTACTTCCACTTGAGTAACAATTGAGTTATTAACAATTAAGTTATCTAACAAGTTTAATTTATCAGCCATTATTACATCTTACTTTTTGCATCACTTAATGCAGTTTTAATTTCGTTAACATCCATGATGTTTTTTAAACCATATGCTTTTGCTTTGCTTTTTGATACTTCTGAAACAAAGTTTGCTGTACATAAAACAACATCAAAGTTGTTTACAACTGTTTTGCCTTGACCTAGACCTAAGGCTTCAACTGTTCCAGGAATTGAAAGTTCTTTCATTGCTTGTTGAACTTTCATTTTGATAATCATACTTGTGCCCATACCTGAGCCACATACACATAATACTTTCATGATATCTCCTAAATATATTTTGTATATAAAATATATCTTAAATAGTAATAAAAGCAGAAAAATCTGCCTTTATTTTTATTGCTTACTATGCCATTTCAGCTTGTGGTTCACTCATTTGGCTAGCAGCTTCATCTGCTTTCTTTTGATCTTCTAGAGTTTCAACTTTAACTTTTAGTAATTTTTGGAATACTGTAGGTTTGTGTTGTCTGTGTGAGTCAAAGAATTGAGCAGCAACAAGCATACCAACAAAATAAAGTGGGAATACAATATAAGCTGCAATTGGGTGTCATCCACCAAGAATTGTTACAAAACTGAATATAAATGTTCAATCGAATAGACCATTAAATCCTGTTAAGAATGGCGTTCTACCTGATTCAACAACTTTTCTTAATTGATCAAGGCTTACAAATGCACCTTTTGATCCTGTAACTAGTTGTTCAGGCGCTAAGTAAGATGAAAGGAATGGAATAAATCCAGCAGTTTTAGACAATAATTGAGTTGTTGTTTTAACTGAATTCTTTTCTATTTTGAAGAATGCTTCCATATCTTTAATTGCTCTTAATTTAGCAAATACATCATTACCTTCTAGGGCAGTAACATATGAGTTTATGTCAGCCATTGCAACTGTGTGTCTACCATCTTTAAGATTTCCAGCTGTTACAATAGCTTTAAGTTCAGTAATGAAGTTTGTAAATTTACCCGGTTCATTAATAGCTTTTTCAAGATATGTATATTCAAGTGAAGCTTGAGTACCTGAAACATAACCTTTAACAACGCTTAAAGCAATTGCAACAACAATAATTTCTAAGAAACCAAAGATAAATGGAACTGCAATAGTTGCTTTGTAACCACCTGATGCATTTGCAAATACACCAATAGAACCTGAGTTAAAGAATAATGTAATGAACAATGGAACTACCATAACAAGTTTGAAACTTGAACTTGGTATTTGTGCTAGTCCAATAATTAATCCTGTAGCTAAGAATTGACCTAATGTACCGAATAGAAAACCATAGGTAACTGCATTTTGACTAAATCCATATGTTGCAGCAACGTCAACAGCAACAACAGCACCAGGAACAAGTTTTTCACTAATACCTTGGAATGCTTGTTGTAGTTCTGAAACAAACATACGAATACCTGCTTGCAATGTAAGAATTGCAGCAATTAATTGTAATGAGCCTAAAACAAGGTTAATTGGTCAATAAACTGCACCACCACCAGGTTTTCAACTTCCGTATGTTCCAGTTACAAATCCTTTAGTATCTGCGAATCTAACTTCTTTTCCAGCAGGTGCAAATTGAATAATTAATACTAAGATAACAAAGATTAATAAAATCAATGCACTTTGTGTAAAGATGTTGTCTTCTAAAATTTTAACTTTGTTTGAAAGTTTTTTAGTTTCTGCTGAATCTTCTTTTTTACCAAATCATTTACCAATTTGATAAGCAATTGCAATACCAAACATTTGTTGGTGTCCAACACAGAAACCAGCTTTTTGTGTAACTGCATCTGAACCTTTAATTGTAGATGTTGAAGCAACACCTCAATATGTTCCAAGTAAAACACCTGAGAAGAAGATTGTACCAATTTGACCACCTACATTAATTGAGCCCTCAACAGTTCTAAATTGTGAACCTGAGAACATTAATACAAGAATAATTGGAACTACAACAGCTGCTTGTTGGAACATAACGTGTCCAGTAATCATAAGTGAATGAACATTTGTTCATTTTCTTAGTGCAACTAAAATAATGTTTACTGATAAACCAATTAGTAATGCATATGCTAATCATGATGCAAAACCTTGGCCAACAGAGTTAAGGTAATTTTCTACTGAAACTTGACCTAAATATGTATCAAGTGGAGTAAGACCATTACCAAATTTAGAGAATGCCGCGAATATTGGTTTAGCTAAACCAACAATCATACCTGAACCGATTTGCATCATTAAAACACCAATCATGGCCTTAAGCATGCCTATAAATGAGTCTGAGAAGCCTCTACCTAATATTAAATAACCTACAAGAACAATTGTTCCAATTAGAATTGCATTAACTCCAAGAAAGTTATTTAATAATAAGTCTTTTGCAAAGAATAATGTACCAGCTTTAAAATCTCATTTTTTGATACCTAAAGATAGTATATAAACTCCTGCAAATAGTGCAACTACAACTAGTGCACCAACTAAAGCTTTTCAGTTAAAAGATCTTTTTGTCTTGTTTTCTGACATAAGAGAATCCTTTCCCTAAAAAGAGAATGTTTTTAAAAATTGTAAATATTTTAAATAAATTAATGAAATGTTATAAGTTTGAGTTTATTGTAAAAAATTAATCAAGTTTAAATTCTTTTTTAAGAGCTTTTAATTCTTTTGATACTTTTGATGCATCGTATTTACGTGGTTCATCAAAAGCAAGAATTTCACGTGGGTTATTAATCAAGATGTCATCGATAGCTTCTTGAGAAACACCAACTTTTTTAAGTAAAGGAATGAATCTGTCAAATAAGTATGCAAATCCAAATGTTTCCTTACCTTTTGTTAAACCATAATTACGTTGGTATAGAATTCTACCAGCGTCAAGGCTTAATGTAATGTGTTTTTGAAGACCTTGGTCTACCAAGTATTTAATATTTTCAGCTAGAGTTGTATCGGTGTAGTATTTAACACGGTCTGGTCCATCAAAACATAGTGTAACACCTGTTTCTCTAATAACTTGTTCATAGTAGTAACGGTCTGGGTTTTTATTTAAGTGTGAGATTTGAATCTTACGTGGGTTTGCACCAAAGTCAATTAAGTGTTGTGCAACTTCTAATGCCATTGTACCTAATTGAGTGTGAACTAAAATAGGGCAACCTGTTGTAATTGATGTTCTTGCAGCTACTTCAAGTGCTTTTAATTCAAGACGGTCGATTGCAGCATATCCTGTACCAGCTTTAATGATTCCGGCTTTAGCTTTGCTACGTTTAACTACTGGTCCATTGTAGTTATAAACGTCCATACCTTCTTCAATTTCAGCAACACACATTTTAACAATGTCATTTGTTGGAACATTAGCTAATCATGAGCAATATTTATCATAAAATTTAGCTTTGTGGAAACCTGTTGACATAACAATGTTTGCTTTACCTTTGAAAGCTTCAGCTATTTCTAGCATTCTGAATACATCACGTCCAACGTTAGGTGGATCCATTGTAACCATAGTTTTTCCACCACGGTCAACGTATTCTTGAAGTTCTTTTTTAGCGGCATCAACATTGATCATTAAAAAGTCAATGTGTTCTTCCATTTCTGGGCCACCATTTTTGATAAGGTGGTCATGACAGTCGGTTATACCGATTGAACTTGCAGGCACATCACCTAGCACTGTTCTAACAAATTTTTCTTTCTTCATTAAATCTCCTTATTGAAGTCAATAGAACCTTGTAAATTAGTTATTGTTTTTTTATGGTTCTACTTAAATTTTATGTTTAATATTAATAACTTGAAATATAAATTTTTACTCATTTTTGGAAGTTTTTTCCAAAAAAAATTATAAACTCACTAAAATATTTTTTTGCTTTTTACCTTATATATAATAAATATATGTAAAAAATACTTATTTAAATTGAAAGTTTTTTTCAAATTTTTTTTAACATTTTTTGTTGGGGATTTGCCTTTTTAAACTTTTGCACAAAATATGGAAAAATTTCCTTATGTCTTGTACTAAATTGTTTTTATTTTCTTGCTAAATAAATAAAGAAAAAAGCACTTTTAATGGTGCTTTTGTACCTTTATTTCTTAATTCTCTTAAGCGTTGGAAACAATAATACATCACGAATTGAATCAGTTTCAGTAAGCAACATAACTAAACGATCAATACCAATTCCACAACCTCCTGTTGGTGGCATACCGTATTCAAGTGCATCAACAAAGTCATAGTCAATATCACTTGCCTCGTCATTACCTTTGCTCTTTTCTTCAAGTTGTGCTTCAAAACGTTCTAACTGGTCAATTGGGTCGCTTAACTCTGTATACATATTTGCATACTCTTTTGTATTAATAAATAACTCAGCACGTTCAGTAAATCTAGGATCCTCACTTTTTGCACTAAGCGGTGAAATTTCAATTGGGTGTCCATATAGAAATGTTGGTTGAATCAATGATGGTTCAACTAGTTCTTCATATAATGCATTAATAATATGACCGATTGTATAAAACTTCTCAAGTTTAATTTTATGAACCTTTGCTACTTCGATAGCTTCTTCAAGTGTGATCTTTCTAAAATCTTTTCCTGTTTCTTTACTTACAGCATCAATCATGTTTACGCGTTTAAATGGTTTAGATAAATCAACTTCAACACCATTGGTTATAAACTTACTCTTGCCAATTTTCTTGCAAAGTTCTTTAATCAAGGTTTCTGTCCGGTTCATCATACCTTCAACATTTGAATACGCTTCATAAAACTCAATTGTGGTAAACTCTGGATTATGAGTTGTGTCATAACCTTCATTTCTAAAAATTCTACCCATTTCATAAACTCTTTCAAATCCGCCAACTACTAATTTCTTAAGAGGAATTTCAGTAGCAATTCTTAAAACAAAGTCTTGATTTAGTGAGTTATGGTGAGTTGTAAAAGGCTTAGCAGCTGCACCTGAAAGATAATCATGCAAGAATGGTGTTTCAGCTTCAAGATAATCAAGTTTATTAAAGTAATCTCTAATTCATTGAACTATCTTAGTTCTCATAATGAATGTTTCTCTTGACTTTGCATTAGTGATTAAATCCAAATATCTATGACGATATCTTTCTTCTGTATCAACAAGACCATGAAATTTATCAGGAAGAGGTTTAAGAGCTTTGGTTAAAAGTTGAATATCTTGTGCTTTAACTGTTAACTCACCTGTGTGAGTTTTCATTAAGAGACCTCTAACTCATATAATGTCACCCAAGTCAAATGTCTCAACTATTTTAGTTAATTCTTCATTTTCTTTTTTATTGAAGTAAACTTGAATAACTCCTTTTCGGTCTTTTAAAACTAAGAAAGGCCCCCTTGTGGTAATCAATCTACCACTAATATTTTTCTTAATTTTTTTGTCTTCTAATTTTTCTTTTGAAAATTCAGCATACTTTTTACTTAATTCATCACTTGTGCTTAATTTACCTAGGTTATAGGCTTTTTTAAATGGTTCAACATCAAATTTTTTATAAAAATCTAATTTGTCACGACGAACTTGTTCTTGTTCAGTATATTTAGCCATATTTTTCTCCTTATTCATATTAATTTTAAATTATATAAAATAATGAATAAATAATGTTTAAATTGAATTGTTCAAATATTCAATTACAAATATTATTTATTTGAAATCTAACAAATTTAAAATATATAATTTTAATAATTAATTTTGAAACTTTGAACATTTGTTTCTTGATTAAGTTCAATGAACTAATAAGTAAAGTTGTGTTTCAATTATTTAAAGGAGTTTATTATGAATAACAATAAATTAAGCGAAAAAGAAGAACAAATAAAGAAATTAGCTTTTGAGCATATGAATAAATCGTTTCAAAGAATGAAAAAGAACTTAAATCCAATAGATCTTGAAGATCTTATAAAACAGGCTGAAACAATTGTTATAAAAGCATATGAATTAACAAAAAAAGATCCCCAAAAACATGCAAATGAATATCGCGATAGACTTTTCAAGGTTTCTAAACTTTTAGTGTTAACACTAAGTCATTATAAAGATATGGTTTACAAGGGAATTTGTCGTCATTTGATAGAAAATGAAAAAGGTGAAAGCGAAATTAATGATATGCCACTCTCTTCATATTTTGATGCAGCAGAAAATATTAGTCAAATTGAAGGTTCTGTTGAAAATTTAAAAAAATAATTACAAATGGTTTTTAGGCAACTAAATTATTATTTTTCAAGAAATGTATATAAAATATGCCTAAAATTCCATATAAAATAAAAAAATCAACTTTTTTGATTTCAAAAAATGCCACAAAAATTTTTTTGTGGTATTATTAATATGCAAGAAATAAAAATTGCAAACAATTAATGCGTGGTCGCGTAGCTCAGTAGGATAGAGCACGAGCCTTCTAAGCCCGTGGTCAGAGGTTCGAATCCTCTCGTGATCGCCATTTTTTTATTTTGCTTTTTTGTTATAATAATAAAAAGTCCTTGTAGCTCAACCGGATAGAGCACAAGCCTCCTAAGCTTGGGGTAGGTGGTTCAATTCCACTCAGGGACGCCATTTTTTTATCACTTTTTAAAATTTTTGAATAATGAATCGCAATAAATAAAGCGTCTTATAGTTTAAATTTGGATCTTTCTTGTCAAGCGTTCTATTTTGTGTTATATAAGTTGGTTAAATTACACAATGCAAAAAATAGTATAACTTAGTACAAAATTTCAAACGCTTAACGAAATTAAAAGTGTTTGTTTTTTTAATTAAGAAATAAGTTTATAATGCACTTGGTAAGGTTTGGTTACAAATATAAAAGAGTATAATTAAGATATATGAAATAAGGAGAAATAATATATGAATAGAAAACTTCTAAAATTAGGTTTTGTTGCTTCTTTTTTATCAATAGGTACAATTGCAATAAGTGCAAGTTGTCAAAAGGAAGATAAAGATCAACCACAAGCTGATACCCTTGAACAAAAGAAAGCAAAAGTGGAAGAAAAAATAAAAGAACTTGAAGCTAAACTTAGAGAAAAAAATGATACTCAATTAACCAGCAGTATAAACCCGTTGATTAAAACAATGAGAGAAAATCTTACAAAAGCTAAAACTGAGGAAGATATTAATGAAATTGTTAAGCAAACTGATAATCTATTAGAAACAGTTAAAAATCATCAAAGTGCTGGCGGTTCAACAACACCATCTCAACCATCAAATCCTGCCCAACCTAGCCAACCTGTAACACCTACTCCAAATCCAGGAACTGGAACAACTAGTGAAGCAAATAAGTACCAAAGTTCATTTAGTATTGTAGATAAAGATAAAATCAAGCAATTAGTAAGCGATATCAAAGAAAATACTTTTGGATATTCATTTACTGCAAAAAAGATTCTTTTATTTAATGGAAAAACTGATTGAAAAAATGCGTATGGAACTGCTTTTGAAATCAATGGTGATTTATTAACAAAACTTAATAATAATTTCCAAATTGCAAACCCTGATAGACCAACATATACAAAAAATGGGGAAGAAAAACCCTCAAGTTACTTAAAAGCTGAATACTCAAATAATATATTAACATTATCATTCAGATTAGTTGAATATAAAAGGAAAAAAGTGGATACTAATAAGGATACCACAGTTTACATTGTTAAATTCTCATTAGTTTAATTGTTGATTATTCGAAATAACAGACATGCTGTAAGTCTGTTATTTTAATTTGTAAAACAACCTCTAAATGTGCAAATATTTGATTCAAGTATTGGAATTAGAATAATTATCCATGAATTTAAATTAGCTTTAGCAAACATAAAAGTCTATTAAAACATAGTTTTACTTACTAACCATCATTTTGATTGCTGAAATATCTCAGTAACAAAAAAACTAGCTACAATAATGATGTGAACCCCAAAACTTGTACAAAAAAATTATAAAATATTTGATTATTTTTATCAAGCGGAATCCGCTTGATAATGGTTTTATTTTATTTTGTCCACCCTGTTTTTATCTTTTATTTTGTCCATTTTTAGGTTTCAATTATTATTTTAAAAAGGAGAATTTAAATTATGGAAAATCTTGTAATTAAAACCAGATTTCAAGCAGTTGATACAGGTAAAACAACTGATTATGAAGATAAAAAAATTTTAGATTTAAAAAAATTCAACAATATTGAAATAGACCAAATGCCGAAATATCAAAAATATTAGGAAAATTGGGTTGTAGAACATCAACAAAAACAATTAAAAGATATAGAAATCAAATATTGATTGCATCTACAAATAACCAAGATGCAATCAGTATATCACATGGTAATAAAAATAAACTTAGGGGTGTGAAAGTAAGTGATTCAGTTATTATTGATTTAACTAATAGATATTATGAATTAGTGGAACATATTGAGAAAATATCAAAAGGTGATCTTAGTGTAGCCTTGTTGCATTTTTACAATAATGAGACTTACTAATGATGAAAAAAATTGTTGCCTTTCACTACCTTTTATAAAAGAATGCTTAGACTTGGTTATTGCAGTTCATATGCAACGAGAAAAGTAAAAAATGAGCTTAAGAGAAGAAGAATGTTTTTAGAAAACGGTCAAGATATTTCTAAAATCGAGGCACAGTTTATTAAAATTTATGAAAAAATTCTAAATAAAAATCCATTAAAAGGTGTTTACCAAAATAAAAGTTCTGACTATGATTTTGGGCAAATTATTGAAATTGATGCAACACCACTTCATCTTTTTGGAGAAAGTAAGAAGTACCATATTTATAATGCTTGTTGATGCGGCAACAAAAAGTTTGTTAGCAATCTGAATTGACATTGAGGAAACAACAATTGGATATCAAAATCTTCTAACACAATTATTTAAAAGGTATGGCATTCCACAAGTAATAATAACGGATAGAAGAAGAACTTTTGAGGTTCAGATAGTACAAGAACAAGTATGGAAGAAGCACTAAATGCAAGAGGAATTGAACTTATAACAAGCGACAATCCAAAGGCAAAACCAAATGTTGAAAGATCATTTTGAACATTGCAAAGATGAATAGGAACATTCTTTCATACAAACGGAATCAACTGTTTTGAAGACTTTTTGGGAAAAATTGAACTTTTAATTGATGAATACAACAAACAATTTAAAAGGCCGAAGCAGTAAGTAAAAAATCAAATGTTTTTAGAAAGCCAAATACTGAAATTTTTGAAGAAGAGATGAATCTTGTAATTAAAAGAAAAATAGTTAATCATACTGTGAGATATGACAACAAATATCTTGCTCCATTTGATAATAATGGCGCTAGGGTTTCTATGTTTGAAAGTGGAGAGGCAAAGTCTATGGTAACTCCTGAAAATAAATTATTCTTTGTTGAGGGGAAAAGAAAATATGAAGCCAGAGTACCGAAAGGAAACGAATTGAGCGCAATCGATGTATATGCAATATCAAAAAATCTTGATCCACAACATCAAGGTGTAAGAGCTACAATTAAAACCATTCTTCATAATAGAACATGAACATCCAGTACATTTGAAAAACTTGAAAATATATTTAAGAATTCTGCAAACCCAAACAATAAAGACATTGAATTTATTAAAAAACTATTAAGTGAAAATCTTGAAAAGTTAAATGATATTACAAAAGAAATGAAGGAATTTATTGACGCTAATTACAAATCATTTAAGTAAGTTTTTCTTGTTTCTTCTTTTTTAAAAGAAGAAAGCCTGTCTGGCAAGACAAAAAGAAGTTTTGCTTCTTAAGACCGACAGGTCTTAATAAGAGCCAACGGCTCAATACTTATTAAATAAGTTATTTTTATTTCAATCAACAATTTATTTGTTGATTGAAGAATATTTAAAAAGAAATTAACAAATGATGTCAATCCCCAAAAGTTATGAAAAAACTTTAGGATTGAAGACAAAATGAATTAATTAAAAGCAACTTCTTAATGATGTTGTATGTTTTAATATGCAAAATTTTAAAAAATGTAATTTAACATTTAAAAAATGCGGTAAACCTTAATGTTGTACACACAAAAACAAAAAATAACACATTTTTTGCTGTTTTGGTTAAAAAATAGCCAAACTTTTATGTGTTTTGGCTATAATTTTTACAACCTTAAAAATTGGACAAAATAGAAGAAAATTATCAATTTTTATCAAGCGGAATCCGCTTGATTTTATTTATTTCGCATTTTTGATCAAAAATGCGAAAAAGAATCATTAATATTATTTTCTTGGGTTGGCTTCTAGCCAACCAATTATTTTTTATTTAGTTTTTAAAATTAATTTTATTAATTATTTTTGTGGAAATGCGTTTTTCCAATTTATATAAAATTAATTTCTCAATTTGTTACATTGTTTGTGTTGCGAATTTATTTAAAAGATATGATTTAATCATAATTAATTTTCTTGACAATCTAGTTCATTTCTTTATATTGATCCATATTACATCTCTTCCAATATTCAGCGGGTGACATTTTTAATCTCAGAATTATTCTTTCATTATTGTAATAATCTATGTACTCATTAATTTTTTGTTCTAACTCATCAATCGATTTATATTCTTTTCCATAATATATTTCATTCTTTAATTGTGCAAAGAATGTTTCCATAATTGAATTGTCAAGACAATTGCCTTTTCGAGACATACTTTGGATAATACCTCTATCTTTTAGTTTTTCTGATATTGTGGCATTTGATATGGTCATCCTTGATCTGAATGAAATATCAATCCTTCAAGGTTATCGAATTTTGCTAACGCCTCGTCCAACATATCTTCAACCATTTTGAAATTTGGACTTTTTGATAATTTTCTAACAATAATATAACCTGTATGCATATCGCGAATTGGTGAGAGATATGTTTTTTGTCTTTCACTTTAAATTCGGTAACATCTGTTGTTCATTTTTGATTTGGCTTTGAAGTTTTAAAATTTTGACCTAATTTGCCTGTTTTATAGCCTTTTTCTTCTTTCTCTTCTAATAAATGATTAGGTATTTTCTTATTAAGTTCACCCTTAAATGATTTGTATTTTTCTCTTGGTTGAATTCCTTTTAATCCAAGTTCATTCATAATTCTTTTAACCTTTTTATGGTTAATTTTTAACCTTTTTGTAGTTCAATAGTGATTCTTCTATACCCATATCTTCCTTTGTGTTTTTCGTAGATAGATATTATTTCTTGTTTAATTTCACTATCAACTTCTGTTTTATTTACTCTTTTCAGATAGTAATAATATGTTGAACTAGAAGTTCAAAAATAAGAAATCAACTCACTTAATTTATAAATATGCCTTAGCTGATTTACGATTTCAAATCTGTATTTATTGATTTCTTTTTTGCTTTCACCTTTTCAGCTAAGGCTATCGATTTTTTTAAAATATCATTTTCCATTCAAAGAATTCTAATTTGTTCTTCATAGATTTTGCATCTTTGTTCTGAATCAATATTCTTGTATTTTTCATTATTAGTTAATAATTCTCTTCTAAGTATTTTTTTAATTCTTGACTTTTTCATAAGTCCATTATATCCTAATTCTTGGTATTTCATTACCCAAGATCTAATTGCACAATAACTAATTTTTTCTTGTATTGATATATCTTGTATTGTTTCACCATTAAGAACTCTCAAAACTATGAGATGCTTAAATTCAGGTGATTTATGAGTGGAATTTTTTCTTGGTTCGAAACTTGTTTTACCAAACGCATTGTATTTTTCGATAACATTAGTAACTGTACTTTCTGATAACCCAAACTTCAATGATATTTGACTTTTTATCATTCCTTTTTTATAAAAATTAACAATTTTTTTCTTAATACTTTTATCTAATTTCATATAAAAACCCCTAAAGTTCTTTTGTACAACTTTAGGGGTTCACTTCATAAGCTAGTTTTTAAAATTTGAGAAAAGTCTAATTAAATATAGAACACAATATATATAGTCATATGCTAATTTAAAACCAAAGAAAAGCGACATTCTAATCATTTCTTTTTTAGTTTCTTCTGTATTTATAAAATCACTATATACCTTGTTAAATTTATTAATAAGTAGTCAATCAATACCCATATATATAACCATAAGCAATACACCAAGACCTGAAATTAATGAGACTAATCAGTCTGAAAATACAAATCAGCTCACAATACTTAAGGTAATAATTGCAACAAATAGAACAATAAGTGGAACTCAAAGCATACTTAAATTAATCTTATTTGTTGCTGCTAATGTGCCCATGATTAACATAAAACCAGCTGGCAAGAATAAAACCAAATATAGTTTTCATCAATCAAGCGTATATTTTGCATAGTAAAGAGGAACAGAAAGAGCAAAGAGTCCAAAACCCATCATAATTATAGTAACTATTGGTATTGAAATTCCAAGGTGCATTTTAGGACCTAAAAACATATAAATAAACAAAAGTGCAATTGTTAGCACACCGCCTAATATTCAAGAATAGTAATGGTTTACAAAGTAATTAACAACAGTTACCATATTATATGTTGCTGCAAAAGCTGTTGTAAAACTTATGACCATACAAAATGTAAATCAAAGTAATGTATAACCTAAGAATGTATTCTTTCTAACTAATGTGTTGTCTACTATATTTAGATCATTATTATTTAATTGTTCATAATTTTTCATAGTAATCAAATTATAGCCTAATTTTTTTGCTTTATCATCAATGAACTTATTTGTAATGGTTTTATTTTATTTTGTCCACCCTGTTTTTATCTTTTATTTTGTCCATTTTTAGGTTTCAATTATTATTTTAAAAAGGAGAATTTAAATTATGGAAAATCTTGTAATTAAAACCAGATTTCAAGCAGTTGATACAGGTAAAACAACTGATTATGAAGATAAAAAAATTTTAGATTTAAAAAAATTCAACAATATTGAAATAGACCAAATGCCGAAATATCAAAAATATTAGGAAAATTGGGTTGTAGAACATCAACAAAAACAATTAAAAGATATAGAAATCAAATATTGATTGCATCTACAAATAACCAAGATGCAATCAGTATATCACATGGTAATAAAAATAAACTTAGGGGTGTGAAAGTAAGTGATTCAGTTATTATTGATTTAACTAATAGATATTATGAATTAGTGGAACATATTGAGAAAATATCAAAAGGTGATCTTAGTGTAGCCTTGTTGCATTTTTACAATAATGAGAACTACTAATGATGAAAAAAATTGTTGCCTTTCACTACCTTTTATAAAAGAATGCTTAGACTTGGTTATTGCAGTTCATATGCAACGAGAAAAGTAAAAAAATGAGATTAAGAGAAGAAGAATGTTTTTAGAAAACGGTCAAGATATTTCTAAAATCGAGGCACAGTTTATTAAAATTTATGAAAAAATTCTAAATAAAAATCCATTAAAAGGTGTTTACCAAAATAAAAGTTCTGACTATGATTTTGGGCAAATTATTGAAATTGATGCAACACCACTTCATCTTTTTGGAGAAAGTAAGAAGTACCATATTTATAATCTTGTTGATGCGGCAACAAAAAGTTTGTTAGCAATCTGAATTGACATTGAGGAAACAACAATTGGATATCAAAATCTTCTAACACAATTATTTAAAAGGTATGGCATTCCACAAGTAATAATAACGGATAGAAGAAGAACTTTTGAGGTTCAGATAGTACAAGAACAGTTATGGAAGAAGCACTAAATGCAAGAGGAATTGAACTTATAACAAGCGGCAATCCAAAGGCAAAACCAAATGTTGAAAGATCATTTTGAACATTGCAAAGATGAATAGGAACATTCTTTCATACAAACGGAATCAACTGTTTTGAAGACTTTTTGGGAAAAATTGAACTTTTAATTGATGAATACAACAAACAATTTAAAAAGGCCGAAGCAGTAAGTAAAAAATCAAATGTTTTTAGAAAGCCAAATACTGAAATTTTTGAAGAAGAGATGAATCTTGTAATTAAAAGAAAAATAGTTAATCATACTGTGAGATATGACAACAAATATCTTGCTCCATTTGATAATAATGGCGCTAGGGTTTCTATGTTTGAAAGTGGAGAGGCAAAGCATGGTAACTCCTGAAAATAAATTATTCTTTGTTGAGGGAAAAGAAAATATGAAGCCAGAGTACCGAAAGGAAACGAATTGAGTGCAATCGATGTATATGCAATATCAAAAAATCTTGATCCACAACATCAAGGTGTAAGAGCTACAATTAAAACCATGCTTCATAATAGAACATGAACATCCAGTACATTTGAAAAACTTGAAAATATATTTAAGAATTCTGCAAACCCAAACAATAAAGACATTGAATTTATTAAAAAACTATTAAGTGAAAATCTTGAAAAGTTAAATGATATTACAAAAGAAATGAAGGAATTTATTGACGCTAATTACAAATCATTTAAGTAAGTTTTCTTGTTTCTTCTTTTTTAAAAGAAGAAAGCCTATCTAGCAAGACAAAAAAAGTTTTGCTTCTTAAGACCGACAGGTCTTAATAAGAACCAACGGCTCAATACTTATTAAATAAGTTATTTTTATTTCAATCAACAATTTATTTGTTGATTGAAGAATATTTAAAAGAAATTAACAAATGATGTCAATCCCCAAAAGTTATGAAAAAACTTTAGGATTGAAGACAAAATGAATTAATTAAAAGCAACTTCTTAATGATGTTGTATGTTTTAATATGCAAAATTTTAAAAAATGTAATTTAACATTTAAAAAATGCGGTAAACCTTAATGTTGTACACACAAAAACAAAAAAATAACACATTTTTTGCTGTTTTAGTTAAAAAAATAGCCAAACTTTTATGTGTTTTGGCTATAATTTTTACAACCTTAAAAATTGGACAAAATAGAAGAAAATTATCATGCTTTATCATCAATGAACTTATTTGCCATATTTTCTTTATAGAACTCTTGCACAAATAAAGCATCGCCTAGTAGCATATGCTTTGTTACAATTTAATAAAAAAATAGTAGCAATGCCACTATCTGATTTGGAGTTTTTAACATATGGTGCCGACAACTGGACTTGAACCAGCGACCCCATCCTTACCATGGATGTGCTCTACCGACTGAGCTATGACGGCTAATTACGATTTTTATTATAGCAAAAAAGCCACTAAAGTTAAAAAATAGTCAAAAACGACTAACGGAAAAATAAAAGTGAAGTTTCAACACAAGCAACACTTCACTTTTATAATTTTCATATTATCAATATGCAGCCGTGATTTCATATTTTGTTTCATCACTTAAATCTAATTCGCCATCTTCAATTTTAACTAATCTAAATATGAATTTAAATTTATTGCCATCTCAAGTAGTTTCTAAGTAGGTATTTGCTTTTCTTTCACCGTTTTTAATAATTGTAGGATTTAAATGATTTACTAATTCATATCCATTGTATACTTTGCTTCGTAGTTCACCATTTATTTTAAATATAGTTAAAGAGATTCCAATGCGATCTCTTCTTTCCGCAACAATTGACGGACCATGAAATGTTTGATCTTTGTAATAATATATACAGTCTTTAAAATTATTCATTCTGTGGTATGTGTCACTTCTACTTCCAAAATCAGGCTTACCTAGTGTTCCTTCATACATATGTGAATCATTTGCTGCCGGAGTCGATGGATTACCTGGAATAACTGGTTGTGATGTGTTGTTTGAACCTTTTAATTCTTCAAGATATTCAACATATCCTGATACTATCTCATACCTGTTATTAAGTCATCCTCATCATTTTCTAATTGGTTTTATGGATGCAACTGAATCACTTATTTCATCAAGAGCATTGTTGATTTTACTTGTTTCTTTCTCTTTTTCCTTGCCCAAATCTTTGATTAGATTCTTAGCGTGCTTAATTTTCTCTTCAATTTTTTGTTTAAGTTCAAGTGCTTGGCTACTTATTTCTTCTTTCTCATTACAACTTGCACTAATAATAATTGGAATAACCAAAGCACCACTTAGCAAAGGTGTAAATTTTAACATTTTTTTATTCATAATTCTTCCTATAAATTTTTCTAATTATTTGTTTGATAAATTATACATATTTATTTAATTTGGTTGTTAAACCTATAATGAAGGACAAGAAATTTATTTTTATTTAGGATAAATTACAATATTGGAGTTTGACTAAAAAGGCTATAAAACAGTGTTTTTAGTAAGAATGAAAATTATGAGAAGACATTGATAAATATATTTAAATAAAAATTAGCACTCTAATCATATTTGTGCTAAAATTGAAATATGCCTAAAAAAAGTTATTATGAAGTACTAGGTGTTCCAAAAACAGCTAGTGAAAAAGAAATTAAAAGTGCTTACCGTAAACTTGCAATGAAATATCACCCTGATAAATTAAAGGATGGTACTAGCGACCAAAAAATGCAAGAGTTAAATGAAGCTTATGAAGTTTTAAGTGATCCAAACAAAAAATCAAATTACGATCGTTTTGGTTCACCTGACGGTCCACAACCTGGCCAAGGTTTTGGAATGAACTTCAACGCTGGTATGGGAGATTTTAGAAAATTTACTCAAAATATTTTTGATACTGTATTTAACTTTGGTGATTCAGGTAGATCATCTAAACAAAAATCAGCAAAAGTTGAAAAAATTAGAGGTGATGATATCTACACTGAAATCATTGTTGATTTTATTGAAGCAATAAAAGGTAAGGAATTTAAAGAAAAATTAAACAAATTTGAAATTTGTGGAAAATGTAAAGGTACAGGTGCTGACAATCCAAGCGATATTAAAACCTGTAATGGTTGTCAAGGAAAGGGACAAAAAGAAACTCAAACTCGTTCTGTTCTTGGTTACATGAAAATGATTACAACATGTGACAGATGTAATGGTTCAGGTAAGCTAACTGGCAAGACATGTCGTGAATGTAATGGTAGTTTATATACCAAAAAATTGAAAAATGTTACATTCAAAATTCCTGAAGGTTCAGACACTGGTGACAAAATTAAAATTGATGGTTATGGTGAAAAAGGTCATAATGGTGGTGAATCAGGAGACCTATACATCGTAATCATTGTTAAGGAACATAAGTACTTCAAGAGAAGTGGTTTAGACTTGTTTCTTGATTTACCGGTTTCATTCTTAGATATTGTTAAAGAAAATTCTGTAATGGTTCCAACTCCATATGGTTTTGAAAGAATTAAAATGAAAAATACTTACCAATTTGGAAAAATTCTTAATCTAACAGGTAAGGGCGTTAGATCAAAAAGAGGTGTTGGAAATATGAAGGTCTCTCTTCAAATTCTTATGCCAAACTTTACTACTGATTTGTACAATGAAATGGCTAAGATTTTAGAACCCTATGAAGATAATGTAAATGCTGAATTTTCTGAAATGGTTAAGAAAGAAAGATAATAAGTCCGTTTGGACTTTTTTTATTATAATTTGTGTATGAAACAAAGCAATTTAGTAAAAGAAAAATTAGGAAAAATTTCAGGAACATATGAAGAAAATACAATGTTCAAGAGTTTGATTCAAAGTGATGAAAATCTTTTAAAAGATTTTCAATTATTTTGTGATATTTATAAGTCAAATGACTTTATTGAACAAAAATTTTTAAGCCATCCTGTACCACCGTTTGTAAGAAACAAGAATGATGAATTAGAACATTTTAATTTAAAAGAATGAAAAGATATCAAAAATAAAATCGACTCTTTTGATACCCAAAATTTTGATTTTTCAAACATTTTCTTTAAAAAAGTTTCTTTAAAATCTGGTGAATTGTCTTTTGTTTATGACTCTTATAATAATGATAACGAAGACTATGGAGAATTTGAATTTGGCGATGAATCAAAATTTAATAATAATGAAACATCAGTTTTAGCAAAAACAACCGAAGTTGTCATAAATAAAGTGTTCAAACTTTAAAATTCACGGTAATCAAAACTTGTTGTTAAATTAGGCTTGCTTATGATCCTTATTGTAGATTAACTATGGTCATAATTTAACTAAATTGAGATAATTGGTTATGCAAATTAAATGTTTTCTTTCTAATTTTTAAGGTTTGTTTTTCAAAAAAACGTTGTCAAATACACCCTTTCCCACTTATAGTATAAAAAATCAAATTTAAAATTTGCTTATAAAAACTACACAAAAGTGCTTTTTTGCAGTTTGCAAAAAAGTTCATTTTATAATTAAATTTAAGTATAATACTTGATAATTTTCTTCTATTTTGTCCAATTTTTAAGGTTGTAAAAATTATAGCCAAAACACATAAAAGTTTGGCTATTTTTTAACTAAAACAGCAAAAAAATGTGTTATTTTTTGTTTTTGTGTGTACAACATTAAGGTTTACCGCATTTTTAAATGTTAAATTACATTTTTTAAAATTTTGCATATTAAAACATACAACATCATTAAGAAGTTGCTTTTAATTAATTCATTTTGTCTTCAATCCTAAAGTTTTTTCATAACTTTTGGGGATTGACATCATTTGTTAATTTCTTTTTAAATATTCTTCAATCAACAAATAAATTGTTGATTGAAATAAAAATAACTTATTTAATAAGTATTGAGCCGTTGGCTCTTATTAAGACCTGTCGGTCTTAAGAAGCAAAACTTCTTTTTGTCTTGTAAGACAGGCTTTCTTCTTTTTAAAAAGAAGAAACAAGAAAAACTTACTTAAATGATTTGTAATTAGCGTCAATAAATTCCTTCATTTCTTTTGTAATATCATTTAACTTTTCAAGATTTTCACTTAATAGTTTTTAATAAATTCAATGTCTTTATTGTTTGGGTTTGCAGAATTCTTAAATATATTTTCAAGTTTTTCAAATGTACTGGATGTTCATGTTCTATTATGAAGCATGGTTTTAATTGTAGGCTCTTACACCTTGATGTTGTGGATCAAGATTTTTGATATTGCATATACATCGATTGCGCTCAATTCGTTTCCTTTCGGTACTCTGGCTTCATATTTTCTTTTCCCTCAACAAAGAATAATTTATTTTCAGGAGTTACCATAAGACTTTGCCTCTCCACTTTCAAACATAGAAACCCTAGCGCCATTATTATCAAATGGAGCAAGATATTTGTTGTCATATCTCACAGTATGATTAACTATTTTTCTTTTAATTACAAGATTCATCTCTTCTTCAAAAATTTCAGTATTTGGCTTTCTAAAAACATTTGATTTTTTACTTACTGCTTCGGCCTTTTTAAATTGTTTGTTGTATTCATCAATTAAAAGTTCAATTTTTCCCAAAAAGTCTTCAAAACAGTTGATTCCGTTTGTATGAAAGAATGTTCCTATTCATCTTTGCAATGTTCAAAATGATCTTTCAACATTTGGTTTTGCCTTTGGATTCTTGCTTGTTATAAGTTCAATTCCTCTTGCATTTAGTGCTTCTTCCATAGTTGTTCTTGTACTATCTGAACCTCAAAAAGTTCTTCTTCTATCCGTTATTATTACTTGTGGAATGCCATACCTTTTAAATAATTGTGTTAGAAGATTTTGATATCCAATTGTTGTTTCCTCAATGTCAATTCAGATTGCTAACAAACTTTTTGTTGTCGCATCAACAACATTATAAATATGGTACTTCTTACTTTCTCCAAAAGATGAAGTGGTGTTGCATCAATTTCAATAATTTGCCCAAAATCATAGTCAGAACTTTTATTTTGGTAAACACCTTTTAATGGATTTTTATTTAGAATTTTTTCATAAATTTTAATAAACTGTGCCTCGATTTTAGAAATATCTTGACCGTTTTCTAAAACATTCTTCTTCTCTTAAGCTCATTTTTTACTTTTCTCGTTGCATATGAACTGCAATAACCAAGTCTAAGCATTCTTTTATAAAAGGTAGTGAAAGGCAACAATTTTTTTCATCATTAGTAAGACTCATTATTGTAAAAATGCAACAAGGCTACACTAAGATCACCTTTTGATATTTTCTCAATATGTTCCACTAATTCATAATATCTATTAGTTAAATCAATAATAACTGAATCACTTACTTTCACACCCCTAAGTTTATTTTTATTACCATGTGATATACTGATTGCATCTTGGTTATTTGTAGATGCAATCAATATTTGATTTCTATATCTTTTAATTGTTTTTGTTGATGTTCTACAACCCAATTTTCCTAATATTTTTGATATTTCGGCATTTGGTCTATTTCAATATTGTTGAATTTTTTAAATCTAAAATTTTTTTATCTTCATAATCAGTTGTTTTACCTGTATCAACTGCTTGAAATCTGGTTTTAATTACAAGATTTTCCATAATTTAAATTCTCCTTTTTAAAATAATAATTGAAACCTAAAAATGGACAAAATAAAAGATAAAAACAGGGTGGACAAAATAAAATAAAACCATTATTTTATAATTAAATTTAAGTATAATACTAAATATTAAATTATAATTTAAACTATGATTGGTGTTGATATAGTTAAAATTTCAAGATTTGAAAAAGCAGAAGTTAATTTTGTCAAAAAATTTTTGCACCCTAATGAATTCAAAAAATTTTTATTAATTGATGATAACTTCTTAAAATCAAAATTTTTAGCTAGTATTTGAGCAATTAAGGAAGCGATATTTAAAGCAGATAATTCGCTGTATGAATTCAAAAACATTGAACTCAAAAAAGAAAGAGACACTTGAGAACACGAAAAATTTAATATTTCAATTTCACACGAGGAAGATTTTCTGGTAGCGGTGGTTTTGAAGAAGAAGGAGTAATATGAACTTTCACTTTAAAATGGTTTTTCTTTGATGAATATGACTTTGAAGAATTTACAGAATAAGAGCATATGCACGTAAGTATCGCGGTAACCCAGATTACTACACACCACAACAAAGATATGACTGATTACTAAAAAAAGTTAAAAGCTACTTAAAAATGTTTAATATCAAAGTTACTGTTGAGGGTTATGAAAATTTACCTAAATCTCCTTGTTTATTGATATCAAATCATAAATCAAATGCAGACGCCTTAATTTTGATGGAGGCATTGTCTAAGAAAACAAGTTCAAAGGAAGAAAAAAACAAGATCGCAACGTTCTTAGCTAAAAAAAAACTTTCTAAAAAGGCGGTTATTAAGAATGCATTAAATTTAATTGATGCAGTTTATATTGATAGACAAAATTTTAGAGAAGCATTTGAAAGCCTTGCTAAATTTGGTTCGTTTGTTAAAGAAAATAGGACTTATGGTGTTATTTTTCCAGAAGGCACTCGAGTTGATGGTGATGGTTTAGGAGAATTTAAAGCCGGTGCATTCAAAGTCGCAATTAGCCATTATTTACCAATTGTTCCTGTTGTTATTAGTGACTCAAGAGATGCTTTTAATAAAAGTAGAAGCAAAAAAATTGAAATCAAAGTTAAATTTTTAAGTCCAATGAAGCCTAGTTCATTTATGTCAATTGAACCTGGTGCACTGGCTGATAGAGTTAGAAACCTTATGGAAAGGGAACTAGAAAATGAAAGTTAGTTTATATGCCACAGATGATCATAAGTATGACATTAAGTTAGAAAACTTTGATGGTCCACTTGATCTTTTACTAGCTCTGGTTCAAGAAAAAAATGTTGACATTATGGATGTTGATGTTAGTGAGCTAGCTACTGCTTATTTAAAAATAATTCAAAATCTACAAGAGCATGAAATTGATGTTGCTGGAGACTATTTAGTTATGGCTGCAACTCTTTTAGCCCTTAAGACTAAAATGCTTCTTTATACACCGGAAGAAAAACCTGAAATTGAAGAAGACAAAAAAGAAATTCTACGTCGTTTATATGAATATCAACAGTTCAAAGAAATTTCTCAAACACTTAGACAACAAGAAGCACTACGCCGTGAAATCTTTATAAAGAGTCCAAGTGATGTAGAAGAATTTATGGTTGAAGATGACTCAAGTGCACTTGATGGTGCTTCAAATCCACTTAAGTTAATAACTACTCTTAGAAAAATGTTCGAGCGTACTTATGCAATGCAACTTAGAAGAACAAAACTTGAAACATTTAATTTAACACCTAAGGATCAAATACCTTTTATTCTAAATTTATTTGACCACTGTGAAACAGTTACATTTGAAATGATTTTTAGACAGCCATCACTTAATCACTTTGTTATTACACTTTTAGCAGTTTTAGACCTTTCTAGAAGACAAATAATCACAATGAGACAAGATAAACAATTTGATACAATTACATTTGAAAAAGGACCTGAATATGAAAAATAAAATATTAGAAGCTTTATTATATGTCCAAGGAGATGAAGGTTTGACACTAATCCAAGTTAAAGAAATATTTGGACTTAATACAATAGCAGAAGCTAGAAAAGTTATGAATGACTTCATTAAGTCATATAATGATGCAGACGGTGCACTAAAAGTTGTTAACTTTAACGAAGTTTATAAATTGGCTACACGTGAAACTTATAAAGAATATATTACCAAAATGGTTCAGGTAGTTAAAAAACACCGTTTATCAAATGCTGCTATTGAGGTTGCTGGTATTACAGCTTACAAACAACCAGTAACACGTTCGATGATCAATAACATTCGTGGCGTACAAAGTGATCAAGTTTTAAACTCACTTTTAACAAAAGGGGTTATTGAAGAAGTTGGAATTAGTCCAACACCAGGTAACCCAATTCTTTATGGAATCACAAACAAGTTTTATGACTATTTTAAAATTAAATCTCTTGCAGAATTGCCAAAATTAACTGAATTTAACTTTGTTGATGGTGTTGAAAACGAAGCAGAAGATTTTAACTTATTTGATAGCCAAAGACCTGAAAACTATGATAATTAATATTTAAAGGTGCTATTTTTAGCACTTTTATTAATATTAAGAAAGGCACAATGCTTAAATTTATCTCAACAAAAAACGATGCTGGCCGTAAACTTATTAGTTATCTTAAGAAAATTTTAGCAAACACACCTACTTCACATATTTACAAAATATTGCGCAATAAAGATGTCAAAATTAATGGTATAAGAGTTAACAATTCTCAATACATAATTAATGATGCTGATGAGATTTTAATTTATGGTATTGAGCAAAATGATTATCAGGAAAAGGAATACAATTTTGAGTCTAAAAATCAACTTAAAATAATTTATGAAGATGAAAACATTCTTATTGTTTCAAAACCAATAAATGTTGCAGTTCACTCTGAAAAAAATTGTTTAGATATCCAAGTTTTAAATTATCTAAAATATAGTCAAAGAGATAGCTTTAAACCAAGCCATATAGGTCGTCTTGATAAAGCAACAAGCGGCATAATGATATATGCTAAAAATTATGCTTCACTGGTTGAATTAAACTATAAAACAGGTTTTTTTGAAAAAATATATAAACTTAAAAGTGATTTTAAACAAGATAAAAAAATGGTTGAAATTAATGTTGCACATGATGAAAGACTAAGGAAAATGGTGGTTTCAAATAGTATAAGCGATCCGGTTGCAAAAACTTATTTTTATACCAAGGATAAAGAAATTTTTGCTTCAATTTTAACTGGTAAAAAACATCAAATTAGATTAAGTATGAGCTACTTAAATACGCCAATTTATGGTGATATAAAATATGGTGGCAAGGCTGATAAAAGGTTGTATTTGCATTGCTTTTCAATAAGATTCAAAAATCTTGATAATGGTTTAAAATATTTAAATAATAAAGAGTTTATTGACCCTATTAATTGATAAGGAGAAAAATGAAAAAGGTTACAAAAGATGAACTTAAAAAAATAGTTGCTTCGCTAATGCTAGAACCAATTGACGAAGTTTTAGATCAAATTATGGCTGAATGAAAAGCTTTAAATAAAAACCTAAATATGCTTAAAAAACTTGATACAACAAATGTTAAAGCACTAAGTCACATTAATGAAGAACCGCTTATAGATTTTTTAAGAGAAGATGTTGAAGACGCATCATTCAGTATTAGCAAACAAAGTGCACTAAAAAATGCAAAGGACCATGACAGTGAGTACATAATCACAACAAAGGTGGTGAAATAAATGAAACTAAAAGTATTGGGTAACTTTGAATTAGCACAAGCTGAATTAAAATCAAATAAAAACAACGCTGTCTCTTATGTATATGATAAAGCATTTAAAGATGGCAATGGCTTATTAAACAATGCAACTTTTACAATTAAAGAAGTTTTTGCAACTAAGGATGCAAAAACTACTGCTTCAAGCAAAATTTTAGAAAACTTTGAGCCAAATTATAATGCTACCTGTGTTCAAAAGTTAATTGATGCAGGTGCAATAAGAGTTGCAAAAGTTTACTGTGATGAATTAGCTCTTGGCGGAAGTGGAACATTTAGTGCCTTTGGTCTAATTAGAAATCCACTAGATAAAGAAAGATTGAGCGGCGGTTCATCATCTGGTTCAATAGCCACATTAACTAATAATATATCTTTTGCCCTCGCTTCTGATACTGGCGACAGTGTTAGACTGCCTGCTAGTTTTGAAGGCAAAGTTGGTTTTAAACCAAGCTATGGGGCAATTAGTCGTTATGGTATGTTTGCTTATGCATCAAGCCTGGACACTGTCAGCTACTTTGCTCACAACGTTAATGATATTGCTCTAATTTCGCAAGTTCTTTATGGTGTTGATAATAAAGATTTTACTTCACGTGAAGTAAAAATTGATAATATTAAGCCAACTAAACCTAAGAAAATAGGAATCCTAGATGTCAAGGAAAATTTAAGTTCTTTTGTTTCTAATAACTTTGATCAATTAATTAATAAACTTCAAAAAAACAGTGATCTCAAAGTTGAAATTATTAAACCTAATGTCGACTTACTTAATTCAATTAAAGCTATATATGACATTATTTCATACTCAGAAGCAAGTTCAAATCTTGCCAATTTAAATGGTATTGCTTTTGGTTCAAGAAAAGATGGCAAAAATTGAGAAGAAATTATGACTGCTACTCGTAGTCAAGGTTTTGGTAAAATGGTGCAAAGAAGACTAACTTTAGGTAGTTTTTTCCTACATTCAGAAAACCAGAATGAACTATTTTTAAAAGCACAAAAAGGGCGCAGACTTTTTAAAGAATACTGAGATAATTTGCATAAAGAATATGACATTATTATTTATCCTGCCTATGCAGATGTTGCGCCATATATTGAAAAAGCTAACAAAAACTACAAATATATGGGGTACATTTTAACAGGTTCAAACCTTGCTGGTAATCCATCAATTACAATTCCTTGAATTAAGAAAAATCAACTGCCAATAAATTTAGCAATTGATTCAGCAATCTATCAAGATCAAAAGCTTTTAAGTTGTGCATTGTGACTTGAAGAATTTTTAGGAGGTGAAAATGAGTAATTTTGAAGTCATTATTGGTATCGAGATTCATTTGGAATTAAATACTAAGACAAAAATGTTTTCGCCTGCTAAAATTGACTTTAATGCAGAGCCAAATACAACCATAAATCAAATTGATTTAGGTTATCCAGGAACACTGCCATTAGTAAATAAGGCTGCTGTTTTAAGTGGAATTAAGTTAGCTAAGGCACTAAATATGACTATTGATGATGAGCTGCACTTTGATCGTAAGAATTATTTTTACCCAGACTTACCTAAGGGCTATCAAATTACACAGTTTTTTAGGCCAATTGGTTCAAATGGCTATTTAACAATTAATACTGATAAAGGACCTAAAAAAATTCTTATTGAAAGAATTCACCTTGAAGAAGATACTGCAAGACAACACCACGATGACGAGGGAACTAAGTTAGATTATAATCGTGCTGGTGTGCCATTAATTGAAATAGTAACTTACCCAGTTTTAAGAAGTGCAGATGAGGCTGTTGCCTATGTCGACTTAATTCGTAAGACTGCTTTGAGTTTGAACATTAGTGATGCAAAAATGGAACAAGGTAGCCTGCGTGCTGATGTTAATATTTCACTTAGACCATTTGGATATAAAGGATATGGTACAAAGGTTGAGATTAAAAATATGAACTCATTTAGAGCAATTAAGAATGCTATTGAGTTTGAAATTGAATTCCAAAAGAAACAAATTTTGACCAATAAACCTATTTTACAGCAAACTAAGCGTTATGATGAAGCGACTCAAAGCACAGTTGTAATGCGTACAAAAACAGGCGAAGTTGATTATAAATACTTTCCAGAACCAAATATTCCATTCATTAAATTGAGCAAAGAGTTAATTGATTCTGTTAAGTTAGATGAACTTCCTTGAGAAAGGGAAGCAAGATATAGAAGCGAAAATATTAACAATATTTATATAAATAGTCTTGTAAATGATCTTGAATTAGCAAAATATTTTGACTCAATTAAATACGCTGATAGAGATAAATTATCTAAGTTATTTTTTGCTGAAATTGTTTCACTTGCTAATAGCAAAAATGTTCATCCCTTAAAGTTAAATATTAAAAATTCATACCTTCTAAAAGGTATTGAATTAATGGATCAAGACATTATTTCAGGTCGTTCATTTAAGAAACTTGTTCCTTTATTAGTTGATTTTGAAGGTGACTTTGATAAACTGGTTACTGATAATAATTTAAAACAAATTAGTGATGAAGTTACTATTACAAAGTGGGTTAATGACATAATTTTGCAAAATGAAGGTGTTATTAATGAATTTCCAAGTAGGCAAGAAAGAGTGCTTAAATTTATTTTGGGTGCATTAATGAAAGTTTCAGGGGGTCAAATTAGTCCAATTAAAGCCAATGAAATTTCTCTTAAAATTCTTAATGCTAAATTCAAATAATAGTTTAAAACAAAGTGATGAATTGTCACTTTGTTTTTTTAAAATATTTATCCTGGTTTACTCAATCCACTATTATGCCTATCAAACAGCGGCTTTGGTAAAATGTGAGTATATAAATTTTAATAAAAAATGAAGCGTTTGCTTCATTATTATTATTTCTTTTCTTTGTGGTCTTGGTGTTTTTTACATTTTGAACAATATTTACTTAATTCAACTTTTTCTGGTGTGTTTTTCTTGTTCTTTTTACTAATGTAATTTTCCATTTTGCATGTTCCACAAACTAGTGTAAAACCATCTCTTGGCATTTTAACCCTCCTAAAAAGTTCAAAATTCTTTTATTATTATATAAAGAAAAGCAATTTTTAAAAATATTTATTTTACAAATTAGTAGACCTTAATATAATCAAGCCCTTTTGCATTACGTATTGAAGCAATTTCTTTTACGGTATTACTAAAATCTCTTGCAGTGTCTCGTGTGTTCTTAATTTGATTTCAAGTTAGCATATAATATTTAAATCTATGGGGCATCATTCTCTTCCCTTGAAAATTTTTGTCCATTGAAGCATCCATTGATGGATCATTTCATGTTGGGTCAAAGTAATATTCCTTGCCATTTATTCTAACCATATTTCAAGCATGACCTTCTTGGCCAGAAGTAGTTGCTGCTGGTCCACCGATGTATCAAACCGGAATATTCATTAAGGTCAGGAATCTAGAAAATGTTCTAGCATAGCCTTCGCAAACAATTCTTCTTTTTTGAGCAGTAAAATAAGAATAAGGACTACGGCATTGTGATCTTAATGGTTCTTTATCTGAATTTTTTAATTCTCAATTTATCAAATACTCATTGTTTTCAACTACTCAATTGTGAATAGCTCTAACCTTTTGCTCAATTGTCATATTTTTTGAAATAATCTTGTAAATAACTGCTGTCATTAAGGAATTAAGTTCAACTTCTTCCCTAGCACTATCTGTTCTATAACGAATACTATCAGGTTTGATCAATATTTTATTATTTGTATATGAAAGTGTTGTGTCCGCAACATCATTGAAATAATTGCTTCCGCCTGTTATGTCATATCAGGTTGAATAAAAATCAGCAAATAGTTTATCTTGTGAACGACTTGAGTTGTGTCTAGTCAGTTGTAATTGAGTTGTTATTTTTCCTTTAAATAACAAGTCTTTTCGAATTTGCAATACTTGTTCTTTACTTAATGTGTCAACTGCTTTAGCAGTTTTGAGAAAATCTAAATTGTTTAAATCAACCTCATAAGCGTCCTTAAGATCAAAAGACAAGTCAAGGTCTTTTTTGTAATAATTTATTGATTTTTCAATGTTATCTAAAATGTTTGTAAAAAATCTAATATTTCCTTGGATTGTGTAAGGGTTGTCTTCGTAATTTTCTAAGATATATCTAATTGTTGGATAAGGAGTGCCATTAATATTTGCTGTTAGACCTGTGTTAAGTTGATTAAAACCAATAGTAACAAAATTTTCATAAGCATCTAGATATGTTTTATATCTGCCCTCATGTAATCCAAAAGCATTATAAATTTTTTCATTAAGTTCAATTAATTCATCCCTGAGTTTCAAGGCTTTATTAACTAATGCATTAAGTTGTGTATTTCTTGTATGTTCAACACTATCAATATCACCAACAAAATTCATAACCTTTGACAGTGATAATGCTTTCTTATTTTCATTCAATTGCATTTCTGCAATAGAGTCAGCTTTTAATCCATACTTATAAATACGATTATCTATTTCTTCAACTTTTGGAACTGGTTTTGGTTGAGGCTGTGGTTTAGGTTTTGGTTGAGGTTTAGCAACAACCTTATTATCTTCGGTAGATCCTGTTTGGTTTTTATTTGGCTTTTTAGTTGGTTTAATGTCTGGTTTATTTATATCTTCATTCGGTTCTT
The DNA here is from genome assembly GCF_024498215.1 of Mycoplasmopsis caviae. Taxonomy (NCBI): domain Bacteria; kingdom Bacillati; phylum Mycoplasmatota; order Mycoplasmoidales; family Metamycoplasmataceae; genus Mycoplasmopsis; species Mycoplasmopsis caviae. Next base: position 1,113,720 of record NZ_CP101806.1, read on the forward strand.
GTTCTTCATTTTTCTTCTCTTTAGGAAAGATACATGAAGTAGCAAAAAATGGTAATGAAACCGTTGCAGATAGTAAACTGAATAAACTAAAAATGTTTTTTGTTTTTCTCATTTTAACCCTTTTTTATTCTAATATTTTTCGAACAAAAACACCTGTTTTATAGGTGTTTTTGAAAATTAAGCTTCGTATTTTTCTGGATGCTCTTTCATCATTTTTTTAATGAATTCTTTTTTAGGCAACTTACCATATTTATCCATTAATTCTTGACATTCTTTAAGTTCAGCCAAAGCTCATTTTTCACCTTCAAAACCTTGAACTTTTGTTGCACCTTTTTTCTTTCAATTTTTGTAATTACTAAAGAATGTTTCAATGTGCATTAAAAATGGTTCTGGTAAGTCTTCTATCTTCTTAATTTCATCCAAACGATAATCATCTGCATGCACTGCAATTAATTTTGTATCAGTTTCACCCGAATCAATCATTTTCATTGCACCAATAATTCTTGCATTAAGTACAACACCTGGTGTAAATGTTTCAGGAGAATAAAGTAACACATCTAACTCATCTCCATCTCAATCAAGAGCAGTAGGTATAAAACCATAATTACATGGGTAGACAAAATCTCCTCTCAAAATACGGTCTACATGAATATTACCATCAGCACGATCAAATTCATATTTTATGTTTGAATTCTTTGGAATTTCAATTTTAATTTCAATAATATTACTCATATTATTATTATATGTTATATGTGAAAAAGCGGTAGAAAATAGCACTGTAAATTTCCAAATTTAACAATTTATAAATAAAGAAAAACAAATTAATTTAAATTGTGGTAACACAAAATTGACCAATTAAAAATTTACTAATATAACTGTTTTATAGGTATATTAGTAAATTTTTTTGACTAAAAGTGTCAAACATATAAGTCATTGTGCAGTTTTACTGTTTTTCATTTTTAATCTTTTATTAACTAGAGAAATATTTGCCAGGAGTGAAATTAATGGAATCTTGCTCAGAAATACTTAAATATTCATTTGAGTTAAATTTGTAAATCTCGTTATCTTCTTCAACTTCGAATTCATAAAAATATTTGCCTGGTTCTTTATTTTGAGACTTAACATTATCATGTAATTTTGTTAAATTATTTATATCGATATCTTTTTCATTTATAAGTTTTTTGTTGCCATTATAATAATGGTAAAATTTTGCTTTTATTGATTTAATTTTACTCTTATCACCAGAAAAAGATAATTCTGTTTCTAGAATAAAATCATCATCGTAAAATTGGCTCTTTGAAAAAGTTGTAGAAATATTAGAATGTAATCCTAAATTAGATTTTGTATGTGAACTAAATTCTCATTTGGTTTTCCTAATATTTGAAACATTTGAAAATATGTAATTTTGCTCCTCTGTTCCGAAATAACCTTTAATTCATAAAAATCCGTTGTGTTCAAATTGATTTAATTTGATACTTTTTAATTCTTTTAATGAAATGCCTTTAAAAACTAGTTTACTTGCATTGTTCATTTCGCTTTCATCGCTTGGTTTTGTTTCACTAAAAAATACATCATAGTAAAAATGCTTATTTAATGTGTCATTAACTCAATATTTGTCTGTTAATTTAAAATTTAGACCTTGCAAATTACTATTAAAAACATTAATGTTACTTTGTAAATCATCAATCTTATAAAATGTTAGCTTACCTCATTTATTTTTAACTGCTTCATTTAATTTTTTTAATAATAAATCAATCCTTGTTGAAAACTCACTATACAAATTATTATCATGGTAATTAGTTGATAAATTTAATTTTTGACTTAATTCACTTTTTAATTCATCAAATTCTTTTCTCAAATTTAGTGGTAAATAAACTGATCTTGTAGACAAGTCTGAATACATATATGAACCAAATTGAAATCTTGCTAAAGCAAATTTACGCAATAATTCGTTATTTGTTTTTTCTTCCTCAATGTTTTTTAATTTGTCATCCATAATTATTTTTTTAGTAACATCGGGATCAAATTTTGTATTTTCATCCAAATTAGAATTGTATCTATATAGGTTTATTTCTCCATTTTTAACATAGAAATCAATTTTTTTATTTGCTAAAACTAGCTCACTTGCTTCAGTTGAAACATCTTTTGTTAAAATACAGCAAGAACTATCATTTTTTGTTAAATCATAAACTTTTAATGTGTAGTCTGATTCTGTGCTTGTTGTTGCGTCTTTTTTATAATAAAAATGATAAAGCAAATTTTTCTCCTGGAAAATACGTGCACCTGCTGCATTTTCACTTAACACTATTTTATTTGATAATTCATCAGAAGATTCAAATGTTTGAATCTCATTCTTAATCAACTTCATTTTCGTGCTTTCTAACTGAAATCTAAATAGGCCAATATGACTTTTACCATCTTTCATGTAATTTGAAATAGTATATCAATTATTCTTTCAGTAGAAAAATCTTGATGGGCCGTTTTCGTGTTTTGAATGATACATTGTTATGCTTGAATCTTCAACATAATTTAGATTATTATTTGGTTTTTTTATTTGATAAAAAATGCTATTGCCATAAAAGTTTCTATCGCCAGCATAAGAAGGATCATTTAATTTGTCTCATGGTAAATGAATATTCAAAACATTTGTAACCTTCATCCCTTTAACAGGATTTGGGATTGATAATTCATAATTTGTTAGTAATTGATCAATTTTTCATCTCTCGCGACTTGTATAATCAAACTTACCTGAAGGTAAACTTGCACTTGGTGGTGTATCAAATTCGGTACAATCAGTAAAATATCACTTTGGTTTATCGTCTGTATCTTGTTTTACTTTTACTGCTACAACTTTATGAACAAGTTCATCAGTTGATATTGGAACTGCTTTAACACCAACAAGGTTTAACAACAAGGCTAAAAAGGTAGCATAATGATGACATACTGCAATTTTAGTCTGAAGTGCTGTATATAGTGGTTGTTTTTCTTTGTGGAAGTCATAAGTAAAGCAATCAGTAACATATCTTACCAAAGTATAAATTTTATCAATATCGCTCATATCACTTTGTATTTGATTAATACCGTTTTTTATGAATTCATACATTAGTTCTTTAATTTTTTTATTACTAATCATTTCATCATAGTCTCATTTTTCTCAAGATTTTTCCATTGAAAATAGTCTAAAAAATTTGTGATTTTTTAAGTTATTGTTTATTTCTTTGTTAAAAATAGAACCATATCAATTTGCCTCATTTGGAAATGAAAAATCACTTACATTTGTGTGAATATAATTATAATCTGCTCAATGATTAGAATATCAATTTAACATTGCTTCAGTCATATTTTTTGCATTAAAATATTGGCTTCTAAGGTTATATGAAGAAGTTTCATAATTTGAAACTAAATTGTTAAATAACTCTTCAAGTTCTTTTATTTCATCCTCATCTTTACCAATTTGTGATTTTCTAAAATATGAAGAGTTGATTGATCCCTCAATACCATTAGGGTTTGAACCATAAAAAACTGAATTGTGATTTTCGCTTGACAATTCATAATTATTTCATCTTATGTTTTGTTCACTTGAAGACCAGCCATTCCCTGTTTTATATTCACCAGGAAGAGTCGACTTTGAACCTTTATAATTTTTTTCTATATATTCCTTGTATTCAACTAATTTTGAACTTTTAGCTTCTAAATTCAAAATTTCAGTTTTTGTATCTGAAACAATATTGTCTTTTGTATTTTTGATTCAATACATAATTTCAATTGAATCACTTGTTTTTAACCTAACATCTATAATTTCACCACTAATATTAGCCGGCAAGCCCGAAAGGGTTATAAAACCGTTATTTTTTCAATTTTCAACAATATTTTTTGCATATTCATTTTTATTTAATAAAACAGCTTTAACACCTATTAAAACATCATTTGTTTTTTGTTTTTCGCTTTGCTTATTATCAATTTCTTCCTTAATTGTAAAATCAAATTCTTTTGAAATTTTCTTATTTGGATTACTTAAAAATCTAAATGAAATAGAAGCCTTGACACTGTTTTTAGTAAAAATAAAATTGTCAAAATTTAAGAAATAGATTAACTCATCATAATGTGAAACATTAAATGCTTCCTTTTGCAATTTTTCAATGTTGCTTTTTGTAAAATCTGGTGATTTTAATGAAACCCGAATTGAATTTATGACTTCTTCTAAACTGGCTAGATTCTTAAAGCCAACAAAATTTCTCTTTTGTTCTTCGCTTATTAGAGACGTTTTCTTATCTTTAACATTAAATTTAATTGTCAAATTATTTTTAAAACCATCTTTTACTAATTTAAAATTAGTTATTTCAAAATTAGAACTATTGAAATCTAAAATTTCAAAATCTTTTATGCCTTTAATATCAGTTAACATCTTATTTTTTATGTCAGGTATATTAAATTTAACATTCAGAGCATATTTGTTAATATCAAAAGTGTCGCCTTTTGTTTTTCAATTACAACTTGCGATGAAAACAAAAGAAGTTGATAGTGGTGCAATTAATAAATTACTTAAAAACAATTTAGTTTTCTTCTTCATGATTAGGAACCCGCTTGTAAAATTTTTATTACTTAATATTTAAATTATATTTCATTTTCTAAGGTAATTAAGACATAAGCACTTATGCAAGTTAAATGGAAAATGGGTATTTTTGCGCTCTGAACATATGTATACAACATAATTAAAAATCAAAGTGTTGCAAGAACACTTTGAATATCTCTATAACTCTATAATGTTGTAATTGTTTTGCGAACAATCATTGTTACTCCAACAACTACTAGTAAAATACCAAAAAATATAGGAGCAAATAATTTAATTCTCTCTCAGGCAGGCAAATACATACCTGTTGCCTCATAGTTTGTTACTTTTGATTTTGGGTTATTTTTCTTATATTCTTCCATTTGTTTTTCTTTATAAAATTGTGCTTTTTCTTTTGCACTAGGGTAAAAGAAAAAGCTTGTAATTCCAATAAGAATAAATAAAATACCAAAAATAAATAAAACTAAATAAGGTGCATTTAATTGGTGTGTTCCTACATAATAAAATGGATTATTTGAGTGTGAATTCATATTATTTTGTGCTCCTTTTATAACTTTATTAAGTATAGCAAAATTGCTAATTTTGTTATTAAATTAGTTTGAGCACAAATTCAAATATAATAGCAAAAAAGCATAATGTTATCTTAATAAAATAAACTTTAATATAATTTAAATTACTATGAATAGAGAAATGAAAAAACCTAAAATAATCTTTATCGATCTTGATGGAACAACAATAGATAAGAAAACTAAATTTAAAAAAGACATTAGTCAAATTAATCAAGAAGGAATTAGGAAACTTAAAGAAAAATATGACCTTGACATTATTGTTTCAACGGGCCGCGGGGTTCTTGAAGCAACCAAAACATTGGCATCAAAGTGTGGAAACAATCAAAGCTTTGTGGCTTGGAATGGTGCTAAGGTTATTAAAAACAATGAAGAAATTTTTTCAGTTTCAATTGAGCCACAAATAGTGGAAGAAATTTTTAAATTGGCAAAAAAGTGAAAAATGTCAATTATTGTTAACTCTGACTTTAGGGGAGGGTTATATTCAAATTCACCACTTTTAAAGTTGGCAGCATATTTTAAAAAAGGCAAGTGTTTTAAACTAAGTGAATGAACCAACGAATCAGAAGTTTATAAATTATTATTTGTAAACTTCTGCAAAAAGAAGATTCACTTATTTGCAAAAGAATTGGAAAAATTATGACCTAGTGATCTTAATGTTTCAATTTCTGGCTTTAAGAATGAATTTTTAGAAGTAACATCGTCGTTTGCATCAAAAGGAACATCAAATAAATATTTAGCAAAAAGTTTTGGTGTCGAGCCAAGTGAGTGCTGACATGTCGGAGATTCACAAAACGACTCAAGCACAATTAAGCATATGGGTTATGTTATTGCTATGAAAAATTCGGTACCTGAATTTAAGCAAAAAGCAGATTTTGTCAGTCCTTTTTCTAACAAAAATGGTGGCTTATTTAAAACATTAGAAAGTTTGCTATCAAAATTTGATTAATAAAATTATTTAGTAGAAGAGAAACAAAATGAGAGCATTTTTTAATTTACAATTAAAGATTTATTTTAGACACGCATCAAGTTATGTTGTGCCTTTGGTTTTTGGTTTGTTTTTTATACTTATTAATGGAATTCTTAAAATAAGTTCGCCATCAGCAGAGATTTTTGAAAAATTACTTTATTCAATTAATTATCTTAATAATATCAACCATTTTTCGATTTTTATGATATTTATAGTTGCTACTTTTGTTTGCCAAACTGTTTTTTACAAGTACAAAAACGAAGGTGTTGATTATATTTTATATTCAAAGCCAATAAGTAGAACTCAAATTTATTTTGCTAATGTTTTGGTTTGTTTAATTGGACTTTTGTTTTCTGTAGCAATTATCGAATTGGGCTATTTTATAAGTAGATTCATTTATCCTGTCATTAATGTTAGTGAAATTTTTCAAGCTTCAGCTTCGCATTTATTAGCCATAAGTTTAAGTGCATTTTTTGCCCTTGGTATTGCAAGTTTAATTCACTCAAGTGTGGGTATAAGAATTTTTCAAATACTAATTGGTGCTATTCCTTTTTTAATAACAACTATTTTTGGTGTTGTCAAGTTTGCTTGATCAACTGACAACATTAGAACCGTTACTCGATCAACAAACAATGTTATTGCAATGTTACCAGCTAAGGAAAAAAGCAACACTAAATTTATTAATAAATTAAAGAATAAAATAAATAAAAATGAACCTATATTAATGAGTAGATACAATGATGATTTAAGAAATGTGCTTCTTAATATTAGCAATGAATCAGAGGATTTAACATCACATATAAACGACACTCATAAATCAATTTACAATTACCTGTTTTGATTAAATATTGAAAATTATTTCTCAAAACAGGCTGGTGCTTTTGACCACCGTATTAATGCCTTAAATAAAAAAATAAATTATTATTCAATTAATCCACTTAAAAATGATGGCACTCTGGACTATGAATTATTCAAGAAATATGGTTACAATTTAGAAAACAATATAACTTTTAACATTTGAAATGTCGAATACACAAATGATACTAAAAGTACTATAAAACAGGTTAATTCAAAAAATGTGTTTGGTGTTTCATATGATGCTATTTCGCTTCAAAATAAGTTAAATAGCAATCTGCAAAGCAAGAGTTTTTTATATTCAGCAATTTACAAAACATATAAAGAGGAAAAAATAGAGCCAATTCTTGATAAATTAAAATTGTTTGAGAATTTGTTCATAGATACCTTATATAAAAAAGTTGAAAATATTGATTTTTCAGTTCTGCCTTATACAATTAATTACGAAGGAAAAAAGGTACTTGTTTTATCAAAACTTGTTAAGGAACTTTTAATAATCAAGAATCATTTAGAAAAAAATAACAATGATTTATCGACATTGCCAACCAATATTTTGAATAATTGGTCGCCTTTTCTAAATCAATTTAACAAGCAAAAGATCGATGAATTGAGCGGTTTCTTTAATAATAGTGCAACTCTCTTAACAAAAAAACCTTCAAAGCCAAAGGCTAATGCTAACATAAGTGAAAAGATTAAATATCAAAAAGAGAGTAAGGAATACCATAAGAAACTTGAAGAAAATAAAGATCTAATTAAGAAAGCAGGCTACTTACTTGCTCTTCTATATGGTATTAATAAGGAAGAATTTGTTATAAGTTATCAAACTTCTAATGATAATCTAGATGAATTAAATGCACTTGAAGAAATTAGTAAAATTGAACTAATTAAATTAACTCCTCTTGATAGAGATTTAATCGTGGTGACTAGAAAAGAACATATGTCCCTTGCTTCAACAATTGTAATATCAATATTAGCATCAAGCACAATGATAGCCGGTGGATGAGCAATATTTATTAGAAGGAACTTTAAATAATGAAAGAAGATAATAAAAAAAGTAAGTGAAAACTTTTTTGAGAAAAAAAGAAGTTATATAAAAAGGAAATTAAGCAAGCTAAAAGTAATAAATATCAAAAACCATCTGAAGATGTTGCTATATCAATCCAGCATTTACATAAGTTCTTTAAACTAGATTGTGGAGATTTCAAAAAAGCACTTGATAATGTCTCATTTGATGTTAAAAAAGGCTCTTTTCATGGTTTTATTGGAGATAATGGAGCAGGAAAAACTACAACAATAAGATCTATTTTAGGTTTCTATCCATCAAAGATAGGTAAAATTTTTATCAACGGAATTGAGTCAACTAATAAGAAATCAAAAGAACTTATTGGTTATATTCCAGAAGTTTCCCTTTTTCCAAAGAAGATTAAGGTCCGAGAATATCTTTTAGCATTTGCTAAAATGTCAAATTTAAGTCAAAAACAAGCAGTGGAAAAAGTTGATAGTTTACTAAAAAAATACAAATTTGATGGAGCTGAATTTGAAAAGTCACCTGAACAACTTTCTTCAGGTCAAAAGAAAACAGTTTTGCTAATGCAAGCTTTGTTAAATGACCCGGAAATTTTAATTATGGATGAGCCTGCTGCTAATTTAGACCCAAGTGCAAGGGTAATATTTTATGAACAAATTAAGGATTTAAATAAACAGGGTAAAACTATTTTTATTTCAAGCCATATACTTCTAGAATTGGAAAGATATATCGACACCTTTACTGTATTAGCAAAAGGAAAAGTGCTTGACCATGGTACTATTGAAGAGAAGTTAAAAAACACAAAATATAATAAGAAGATTAATTCAAGCAACAATGAACTTATTGTTAAATTTCTGGAAACCAACAATTTTGATTATCTAGTTAAGCATGATTATATTTATATTAATATTATGTCGCAAGATGTTAATATCATATTTGAATACTGTCTAAAAAACAAGATAGAAATTTATAGTTTTGCTGAAAATAAACTAAGTCTTAATGAACTATATTTTAAGGCTGAAAATAGTGAATAAAAATAGAACCGTGTTAAATTCATGGTTCTATTTTTATTACAAACTTAACGTTTCATAGGTCCATTAGGTCTTTGAAATTGGTTATGTGGTCCTTGATTCATGTTTGTTGGGTTGTTAATTTGATAAGGGTTTTGGTGTGGCGGATATTGATTGAATCTTGGATTTGCATAGCCATTATTTGGAATGTTTTGATATTGGTTAAGTTTAGGTTGTTGATTTGGTTGTTGCTGAACATTTGGCTGATACATATTTGGGCCAAAAGGTTGTCTATATTGATTGTTATTAACTTGACGGAGTCTTGAAGCTTGTTGTTGTTCTTGTGGTTTATTTAAATTAAATCTTTGTTGCTCACTTTGAACATTTGGTTGTGGATTAACAAATGGTTTAGGTTGTTCAAGAACCTCTTGTTTTGGTTCAATAATTCTTTCGGTTTCTATTTTTGGAGTTGGTTTTGTTTGTTCAACTTTAACTTCTTCTGCTGCTTCTTTAATCTCTTCTTCTATGATTTCATCTGCAATACCTTGATCATTTTTTGAAACTTTTTCCTCATCAATTTCGGCTTCTTCAAAATCTGCAAGATTTTCTAAATCAACAACTTTTTTAACTTCTTCTTTTGGTTGATCTAAATTTTTCACATTTTGAATCTTAATATTTAAGTCAACTTCATTTTCATTTGTGCCAACTTCTTCACCACTTCCATCAATTTCAATTTCACTTGAAAGTTGATGACTATCATTCATATAATATTGGAAATCTAAACCAATAAATGAATCTTTATAAAGTTGTTCAATTAATTCAAGATGTTCACTTTGGTATTCATCGCTAATTTCTTCTCTTGCTTTTTCAAAATCAATTATACTTTTCTTAGTTTCAATTCTTTGGTATTCATCTTGTGTGAAATTCATAAAGATTTCTTTATTAATTATAACTTCTGCACATTCTTTGTTTGAAAGTGATTCGACAATGGCATTGGTTATAAATTCTCTTGATCAGTAAAATGATTCAGTTAAATTCATATCAAGATTTAATTGTGAGCATAAATTAAATGTTAATAAATATCCTATTCATTTAACTGGAATTGACTCACCGTTCAATTTAATATTTGCAAAAACTTTTTCATTATTAGCGTTTTCAACTATTTTGAATAATCTATTAAATTGTCTTTTCTTAACTGAATTTAATCGGTGTAATCAACCTTTGTCATCAAGTAAATTGCTGTATTCTTTTGTGAATAAATTCTTGTAAATTAAGAAAGCAAATAATTTTGTTCTGCTGTTTTTTAAAGTTTTTCTTGAATAAGTAATTAGATATCTACTTTCATTAGGTTTCTTAACTTTAAGGAATATTTCAAGTTCAGGATTATTTTTTAATATTTCTAGTTGACTTTCAATATATGAGTCAAAGCCTACTTCTTGATAGTGAATAGAACAACCGGCATAGGCTAACTCTTGTGCAATCTTGTTTTCTTCGCCAAGTGTTTCTTTTAGAGCTTTGAATGCATTTAATGCTAAATTGTTTTGGTTTTTAATTTTGCTAAATACATTGTTTTGCAATGAACTATTTACATATTTAACAATTTCTTCAAAATTATTGTTGTAATCTTTCTTAAATTCAGCCTTTACATCTTCACCCATTGTATTGCTTAATTTGAAGTTGTGTATTTCTGAATACATATTAAAGTCATTCATCAATACTTTACTTAATTTAAGATCCTCAATTTGTTTAATTCATGATAATTCTTTTGTGCCTAAATTTGCTTGAACTAATAGCTTATTAATTTGCTCTTTTTTAAATTCCCTACTGATTGGTAAAACTGTTAGTGAGAAGTCAAAGATATTTCCTTTATCTTCTAATGAAGCAAGTGTATTATCAATTACATAGAAGAACTTAATAGCTTTACATTTTCTAACATAAAATTTAGACTCATAAAACTTTTTGATTTGTTCCTTTTTGTCAGCAAGTTTAATTAAAATCTTACTTGTTCTCTTCTCTCTTCTCTTGTTCACAAGAGTATTAATATCTTTAATTTTTTTGATATATTCAAATGCATCATTTTCACCAAAATCTTCAATAATTAGAGCATCTAAACCTGCCTTATCAATTAAATTAATAAGATTTTCTTTGTCCTCAATAACCGCTATTTCCTTAGTCTCTTGAATAACAATATTTTTAGATTTCTTTAAATCAATCAAGTAATTTCTACCATAATAAATAGCAACTGCAAGAAAACCTACAACCATCCCAAAAAGAATAAAGGCTATTGGTAGAAAGAATGCAATATGGTTTAAATCAAACGTTTTGCTTCAACCTTGGTTAATAATTTTACGTGCACTGAAACTAAAGAAAACAACAGAAAGCAAGATAAAAATACTTGTTAATGTTGTCCATAAAACAATGTGTTTTGCACTTGTTTTATTACTTGCTACATTAATATTTTTCTTGCTAACTTGTCCTGTGATTTGGTTGATAATTTCTGACTCAAGTAAGTCTTTGTTTGCATTTGCCAAAGAAACATTAGCCATATTTAAATCAGTTCTGCTAGTTTTATATGTTTCAATAACATTTTTATTTTGTCCATCACGTGAACCAATAATCGCAATATTATTAACTTTATCATTATTGTTACTAATAGCAAAATCAAGTGATTTTTTATATAACTTGAATGCATTAGAATTTTTCATTTCTTCACTTGTATATAATTCTTGAGTTTCAATTTTGTGCTCGTCATTTTGAGCTTCGTTTTGGATGTTGCCGTTTCTTATACATTGGTGATTTGTAAAAGAAGAAGCATTATTGTTTTGTGACATCCTAACCTCCTAAATATAAGTAGTAAAATTATACATTATTAATTTAACTAATAATTAAATTGGAAAATCAAAAAAACGCTGGTTTTTTTTTTACGCTGTTTTAAAGGTTTTTTAATGAAAAAATTGGTTAAATTAACTAAACCCACATAAAAAAACAATCGTTATTTTTTGCTGATTGTACATTTAAAGGCTTGGTTTTTATGCTTATTTTAACTAAAACCATAAGCAAATTTGCACCTGCTTTTTGGTTGCTAATGCGTAATAAATATCGGGTACAAGCAACTATAAAATTCTTATAGTTTTTTTATTTTTTTAGTAGTAAATTTTACTTTTATTTGATATCATAATTACATAACTAATTTTAGTAACTGTATTAATTTTTACATCTTATAATAAATTCTTAATTTAAAGAATAAGGGTGCTCATAGCAGTTTTTAAACATAAAGGAGAATATATGAATCCTACTAGATTAATTCCTATTGGTGGAGTTCAAGAAATTGGTAAAGCTTCATTAATAATTGAATATGAAAATCAAATTTTTATTATTGATGCAGGAATTAAATTTGCTGATACAGCTATAACAGGTATTAAAGGAATTATTCCCGATTACACTTATTTAGCTCAAAAATATAAGAATATTGAGGGACTTTTTATTACCCACGGACACGAGGATCATATTGGTGGTGTAATTTACTTAATGAAGCAAGTGGCTGTTAAAAAGATTTTTGCCCCTCGTATAGCAATTCAATATCTTAAATTAAAATTTGATGAAAATAAACTTAAGAATAAGGTTGAATTTATTGAAATTGAAAAAAATGCAGTTCATCAATTTGGTGAATGTTTTGTTGATTTTTGAACTGCGCAACACTCAATTCCAGATGCCTTTGGTATCAGAGTTAAGACACCTAATGGTTCAGTAATGTGTACTGGTGACTTTAGATTTGATTACAATCCAATCGGTGAAACCTATACAGATTTTGCCAAATTAGATCAAATGGGTAAAGAAGGCTTAACAGTTCTTTTATCGGATTCAACAAATGCAATGCGTCCTTTTCACTCACCGAGTGAAAATGATATCTTAACAGATATTGAAAAATACATGCGTCAAGCAACAAGAAAAACAATAATTACTGCTTTTGCTTCAAACCTAACAAGAGTAACTGCTATTATTGAACTTGCTGTTAAATTAGGCAAAAAAGTCGCAACTTTTGGTCGTTCAATGGTTCAAGGAATCAAAATTGGTCGCAAATTGGGTTGTATTAAAGCGCCTGCAAGTGTTTTTGTAGATAAAAAGGAAATTGCAAAAGTTCCTGAAAAAGACCTTGTTATATTAACTACAGGATCTCAAGGCGAACAACTTGCTGCTTTATCAAGAATGTCATATGGTAAGCACCAAAGTGTTAAAGTTGAAAAGGGTGACTTAATTATTTTTTCTTCAAGTCCAATTCCAGGAAATAGAATGGTTATAGAACTTTTGGTTAATAGACTTTCAAAATTAGGTGCTATTATCAAAGAAAATGGTGTTGATGGTTACTTACATACTTCTGGCCACGCTTATAAACATGAACATGACAAAATTTTTCAACTTACAAAGCCTAAATACTTTTTACCATACCATGGTGAATTTAGAATGAGCATTGTACATGGTCAAAGCGCAGTTAGAAATGGCGTTAAAGAAGAAAATGTAATGATACCTGAAATTGGTAGAGTTTACAATATGCTTAATGAAGTTATAACACCAAGTGATGAGAAAATAAATTGTGGGCCTATTTATATTGATGGTCATACAACCTTAAATTTAAGTGCAAATATTCTTAAAGAAAGAGCAAAATTAGCTGATAGTGGTTTTGTCAATATAGTTATGAATATTAACAAAAAAAATAACTCAATAATAGGACGGCCAAGTTTAGTAAGTCGTGGAAGTTTTTATGTAAAAACTTCACTTGAATTAGTTGAAGAGGCTAAAAGAATAGCTCATGGGGCTGCTTTATTCTATATTAAGAATACTCCAAATTGAAATGTTGTGGATCTTAAACAATTAATTGTTGAACGCCTTGAAAACTTGTTCTATAAAGAAAAAAGAAGAAGACCTGTAATTGTTCCAACAGTTCTCTTTAGTGATGATGAAAATGAACCAGCTTTTGCAAAAAGTAAAATAAAATTTAATGATAAAAATGCAAAAGATGAAGAAAAATCTAAAAAAGCATCTGCAACTCTTAAAGAAGTTAAGAGCGAAATTTTTGGTGAAAACGTTGAAATTACCGAAGATATTCATGATGACGAAGATGAGGAATAATAAAAAATAGTAATTTTCTGTTATTGCTATTTTTTTAAATTTGGCTATAAAACAGCCTTTTTGGTCAAAAATGATTTGGTACACCGTACAGGGCTCGAACCTGTGACCCGCTGGTTAAGAGCCAGCTGCTCTACCAACTGAGCTAACGGTGCTTTTGTTAACTTATTATATAACATTTGCGATTTATTTAAAGTTTTTTTAAAATTCAAAATTATAAAAGTTGAATTCCAAAACAAATTAAATTCTTATCAAGCAATGTTTTTGCATGTAAAACATTTTTTTATTATAAATTAACTCACTATTTACTTTATTCCTTTTAGAAAATCACAAATTTTTTTAGGTGATTTACTTTTATAATTTCAATTATTTGTTCAGAAATATTGCTAACTTTTTTAGGTCAAATTGTTAGTTAAAATACTTAAATATTTCTGGATTTTGTATATAATTGAAAAGCAATTATAAATAATTGCCTCTAACTAGTGGGAGAGAAAATAAAAAGTATCATTAGTACCACACTTATCGAAAGGATATTACAATGGCAAAATCAAAAGCTGATATTGTCCGTGTTCGTAAGTTGCAATTTATTGCTGGCCAAGCTAAACCTGGTCCAGCATTAGCTGGTGTTGGAATCAATATGCCTGATTTCACTCGTGCTTTCAACGATGCAACACGTGATAGAGGTAATGAACCAGTTCCTGTTGAAATTACCGTTTACAAAGACAAATCATTTGAATATAAATTATTCACAGCACCTGCTTCATACAAATTAAAGCAAGCTGCTAAATTAAACAAAGGTAGTTCAAATTCTAAAACTACAATCGCCGCTACAATTACAAAGGAACAATTAAGAGAAATTGCTGAATACAAATTACCTGACTTAAACACAAAAGATATTGAAGCTGCTATGAGAACAATTGCTGGTACAGCAAAACAAATGGGTATTGTTATCGAAGGTTTTGAAAATGTTGCCGCTAGAAAAGCTGAAGCTGCAAAAGCAGTTAAAGCTGAACAAGCAGCAGCTGAAAAAGTTGCTGCACTAGATGAAGCACAAAACTTATTAAAAGAAACCAAAGGTAAAGCAATTGATGTTAAAACAATTTCAGATGAAAAAAGTGCTGCTAAAGAAGGGGAAGAATAATGTCTCTTAAAGGTGGAAAGAAAATAAGAAATGCTCGTGAATCATTTGACAAAACAATTGCTTATGATTTAAATGAAGCTTTAGAAATTGTTAAAAGAACATCATTTACAAAATTTGTTCCTACAGTAGAATTAATTTTTAAATTAAACCTTGACGTTAGAAAAGCTGACCAACAATTGCGCGGTGCAGTATTATTACCTAACGGAACAGGTAAAAATGTTCGCGTTTTAGTTGTTTCAAATAATCCAGCACTTCAAAAATCATCAAAAGCTGCTGGTGCTGATATTGTAGTTGATGGACCTGCACTTGAACAAAAAATCAAAGAAGATGAATTTGATTTTGATGTTATGGTAGCAGATCCTGCAATGATGCCCTTATTAGGTAAATACGGTAAGAAACTTGGTCCTAAGGGCTTGATGCCAAACCCTAAAACAGGTACTGTTACACCTACACCTGACAAAACAGTTGCTGAACTTAAAAAAGGTAAGGCAAACTATCGTACAGACAAAGCGGGTATTGTACATACAATTATTGGTAAACTAAATATGACAACCGAACAACTAGTTGAAAATGCTCAAACAGTTATCTCTTTAATTAAAAAACTTAAACCTGCTGCTGTTAAAGGTGCTTACATGCAAAACCTTGTTGTAACATCAACAATGGGCCCTGGTGTTAAGGTTAAAATTGAAAAATAATAATTAAAAACTTCCAAATATGGGGGTTTTTTTGTACAAAAAATAGGACACTATTGTCCTATTTGACTGTTTTATAGTACTTTTAGCTTTTTCAATGGGCCAAAACTTCTTTAAGAGCATATACCAATTTTTTGGCTTTAAACATATTAATTGTATTAGGTATTCCAATTCTTATATGTGTTTTTCTTTGTGATCCTATACCAAGTTCAAAATACAAGTTGTATTTTTCATCTACTTTCTTTCTTAATTCAAATGCATCAACACTTTCAGGTACTGCTAAAACCAAAAGTCCATGCGTTTCATTTTCTTCTTGCACTGCACTAGCAAAACCTAATTTAATTAAACTTTTCTTCATAAAGTTGAATATTTTCTTTTTTTCACTTCTTATTGTTTCAATACCTTTTTGCTCAATAATCTTTAGTGAAGCATATAGCGACATTAGTGTTGTTGTTGCTGGTGTAAAAGGTGTTGAAGAACCCTCATTATGAAAATCTATATATTTAGCAAAATCGAAATAGAATTTAAAATTTTTATTATTTTTTGCAACTGACTGTGCTCTTTTTGAAAGTAGAATACAACTTAAACCAGGTAAAGTACAAAAACCCTTGCCACTTGTTGCCATAGCAACATCTAATTCTCACTTGTCAAAGTGAATTTCCTCATGTAAAAATGAACTAACAGTATCAAGAATAAATAATGAATCTTTGGCATATTCCTTAATTAATTTAGAAATTACATTCATATTATTTAGCACACCTGTTGATGTCTCATGATGGGTCATAAAAATTGCTTTATAATGACATTTTTTTAATTTTTCTTTAATGTCTTCAGGATTAAATGCTTGTCCATTTTCATAATGAATAACATCTAGATAATCTTTACCTACCAGCCTTAATAATATGTCTTTAAATCTTTTGCCAAAAAAACCACACTCAACAAGTAGAACTTTATTACCTGGTTCTACTAAATTAACAATTGACGCTTCCATTGCACCTGAAGCTGAAACAGTTAAAAACAACGGCATTGCATCTGTTGTGCCAAAATGTTTTTTAATTAATTCTCCTGTTTCAATAAAATATGACTTAAATTCTTCACTTCTGTGGTGAATTGAAACATCTGATAGCACCTTAGCAACTTCATAATAGTTGTTTATTGGACCTGGTGTAAAGAGTACCTTTGTTTTATAGTTACATATGTTCTTTTTGTGCGGTAAACTCATAAAAACCTCCAAAAAATTTTTTTTGGTTTTAAAGACCAAAAATAACATATGAAATAAGGAAGAAAAATGTGCTAAATGATACACTATCAAAACGGTCCAAAACTCCTCCGTGACTAAGAAGAATTTTTGAATAATCTTTAATTGCATTTATTCTTTTTATATACGAAAAGTATAAATCACCTAAAATTGCAAATACTGGCATAAATATTGATGCTGTAATTTGTGCGAAAATATTGTTATTAAGTAATTTAAAACCAAGAATTAAACCTAGGCCTGTTGAAATCCCGAAAAGTATTGCGAAAATAAATCCTTCTCATGTTTTCTTTGGTGATATGGTTGGAGCAAAAGGTTGCTTAATTCATTTTTTTCCTGCAACTGAACCACCAAGATAGCCAAAAATATCGCAGCATGTTGGAATTGCAAAAATTAAAATTGTATATTCTCATTTCAGGATAAGGGTTAACTGAATGGTTTTTATTGATATTATAATTAAGTACAATGAAATCATCATTGTGATTGCTCTAACGAATCTATCTTCCAAAGACATATTATTTCTCTCTGCAAATTCAACAAAAGTAAATGCAATTGAAACCCCAAGTAAGATGAGCAGAGTAAATCAATCTCTAGCAATATTTTCAATGAAAAATGAATGTCATTCTCTTTTTGTTTTTAAAGAAAATATGATTAACTCGTTAAAATTTTTAATTGGAAATATAACAGTTGGCAAAATAACCAAAATAAACAAAAAATTAACATACCATTTTATATGGTGTGCTTTAAAATATTCATAACATAGAACAATGAACGCACATGCACTAAAAACATATGAAGCAATTCTTGCTTCAAAATTTGTTGGTCCATAAATTGCCATTGGAATCATTATGACTAACATTAGTGTAAGAAATATGAAGCCCGGTAGTATTCTATTTTTAAATAGTTTCATGTAAATAATTATACATTGTTTTATAAAATTAATTAGCAATGTAAAACTATAAAATAGGCTGATAAGCAATTTATTTATGTACTGTTTAAAGCAAAAAAGCAATGATATTTATTTAATTTTATTATTTTGGTTGTTGAATTGTAAGGAGTTGAAATGACTATTCAAATTGATATGGATAAAATAAACAAAATAATTCATGGTGACACAATTGAAGAGTTGAAAAAGATGCCCGATAAGTCTATTGATTTAATTTTTGCAGATCCGCCTTATTGGATGCAAACTGAAGGCGAATTATTAAGAACAGATGGTTCTAAATTTAGTGGGGTTAATGATGCATGAGATAAATTTTCTAGTTTTGAAGAATATGACAATTTTACATTTCAATGATTAAAAGAATGTAAAAGAGTCCTAAAAGATAGTGGCTCAATTTGGGTTATTGGTTCTTTTCAAAATATTTTCAGGCTTGGTTACATTATGCAAAATTTAGGTTTTTGAATTTTAAATGATGTTATTTGAAACAAACCAAATGCAGTACCAAACTTTGGCGGTACTAGATTTAAAAATGCTCACGAAACATTAATTTGGTGTTCGAAATCTAAAAATTCGAAATTTACATTCAACTATAAAACAATGAAATTCCTAAATAATGATATTCAGGATAAAAGTGTTTGAGATATAGGCATTTGCATTGGTAACGAAAGACTTAAAGATGAAACCGGCAGTAAAGTTCACTCAACACAAAAACCAGAAAAACTATTATATAAAGTTATACTTTCAAGTTCAAAACCAAATGATATAATCCTAGATCCTTTCATGGGATCTGGAACAACTGGGGCTGTAGCCAAAAAATTAGGAAGAAATTTTGTGGGTATTGAAAGAGAAGAAAAGTATATTAAAGCAGCTAACAAAAGAATAGAAAAAGTGTTATTCGAAAACAACGATTTGCATAATTTGAAATATGAAATTAAACCACCTAAAATATCAACTAAACAGTTGATTGATAATGGTTATTTAAAAATAAATGAAGAACTTTTTGACAAAAAAGGTAAATTCATTGGTTACTTAACTGAAAATGGTTATGTAAATGATAAGATTGAAACATTGTCAATACACAAAATGGCCGCAAAACATAAGGGCGTTGATAATTACAATGGTTGAGACTTTTTTTGAATAAAAAACAAAAATAATAAACTGATTTCAATAGATGAGCTAAGATACATTTGCAATTCAAACATTGAATAATCAATTATGAATAATAGTAAAATCAAAGATAAAATAGTTAATTCAGTTAAGAACATAATAAATTCAACCATTGAAATTATAAAAATAGAATATAGTGAATAAAACTATCTTTTTACCAAAATATCTGTTTTATGGATATTTTGGTTTTTATAAACTTCCTTGATAAAAGAAAACAGCAAACTTATAAAAGGATTATAATTTTCATATAAATTAATTTAAGGGGTTGCTATGGAACAAATTATTTGGATAATTTTATCTATTGTTAATGCTTTAATGTTTATTTCAGTTATTATCTTAACTATTTTACCTTTTTCTAGAAGAATATTCTATTCTGCTGGTGCTTCCAGAAAAATGTGTATTAGCAAAGGCATTAAGGTTCAAGATTATTTAATTAAAGATAATATTAGATTTTTTACAATATCGTCTAGCACAATATTTTTGTGAATATTTGAAATGATTGCATGTGCAGTTGTTGGTATTGCAATGAAGACATATGATTTTGAACACAAAAATTTACTAACAGTTATACCATTTCTTATTAATGTATATTTTCTTTTTATGAGTATGTTTTTTGTTGCCCTTTTCCTTAATAATTTAGTTAATAATAAAAAATGAGAAAAAATCAATATTACACTTTCGGATGAAAATTTAATCGAAAACAAAATAGATACTGAAACAAGTGTAGAACAAGAATGTTTGTTCACAAACAAAAAAATTACATTTTGATCAATGGGTTCATTAACAACAAATAAAATCTTTAAAAAGCCTGAAAAAATAAGTAATGACAAAAAAAGATTAATGGTTTATAGATTTTTATTAATAGATTCTGAATTAGTCCACCCGTTTAAGACAAATAAAAATTTCGACATTAATATGTTTAAAGATGAAGCTATTAAATACGGAATAATTAAGATTAAAAAAACTAACCAATAACCTTTCTTCTTACGGTTTTTTATTAAAAATATTCCTCAAATTGCGAGGAATATTTTTTATTTTTCCATTTTGAAAAGATCAATATCATCTGGGTGTGTTGGTTTTTGGTTTACTTCAACCTTGTCAATTCTTCCTTTAACAACATGGATAATTCTATCAGCCATCTGGGCCATAATTGGATTATGGCTAACCATAACAACAGTAGCTCCTGTTTCTTTATTTATATTGTAGAGAAATCTTAAGACGATTTTTGTTGTTGCTTCATCAAGGGCTCCGGTTGGTTCATCAGCAAAGATTATGTCAGAATTCTTTGCCAATGCACGCATAATCGAAACTCTTTGCTGTTGTCCACCGGACATTTGAGATGGAAATTTTGAAATTTCTTCTTCCATTTCAAATTCCTTGAATAATTCAACAATATCCACTTTTTTAGCAGGGTCTTTTTGTAAGTAAGCTCCTGTTTGTACATTATCAAAAGCATTTAAGTTTGCTAATAAATTATAGTTTTGGAAAATAAAACTTAGATGTTTTCTTCTAAAAAGAGTTAGTTTACTATCTGACATATAAGGTAGGTTATTATCACAAACAATTACTTGACCTTTTGATGGTCTATCAAGACCTGAAATAAGGTTTAAAAGTGTACTTTTTCCACCACCACTAACACCAAAAATAAGCATTAGTTCGCCTTTTTTAATGTCTACTGAGACATCTTTTAAAACTCTAGTAACTATGTTTCCGCTAACATAATATTTGCTAACATTTTTAACCTCAATAACTGTGCCTTCTGAATTTTTCAAATTTTCATTACCATCTTTCTTTCTTTTTCTTTTCGAAAGTTTGACAAGTAATTTTCTTACTTTTTTAGGAACAACAATATTCTTTTTTGAACTATCTTTATCAAGAAGTTCAAAGACATTTTCTTTTGTAATCTTAACGTTTTTATCAATTTCTAGTTCGCTAATTTGTTCTTCAAGTATTTGCTCTTCTTTAATAATAGCTTGCAATAAATTTGTATCTTCTTTTTTCTTGCGTGGCTTTTTTATAGTCTTTTTATTAGTTTTAGAAGATTGAGATTTTTTAATCTCTTTTTCTTTTTTTTCTAGTTCATCAGACATTTTATTTTCCTTTCAATAAGTCAACTGGTTTCATTTTGGCAATACTATATCATGTAACAAAAGAAGTAGCAATAAATATAGCAAAAATTACTATTGTTGTTAAGAATACGTGCAATGGAGTTAATACCAGAGGTAAAGAAATCGAGGAGGAGGCAAGCAGGAATTTATTAAATGTAAATATCATTAATAACACAACTGGAATCGATAATGCAATGGCCAGAATAATAAATGGAATAAATACACCAAAGAACATACCTAATTTTTCTTTTTGTGTGTATCCTAGAATTGATCATATAGCAATGTTTTTCTCGTTTTCACTAATCATAATTGTCGACATAATGATTAAAATTACAAGTGAAATAATGAAGCTAATTGCAATAATAGAAGTTGAAATTGTGCCAATAGTTGATCCAACTTGGCTTGTAAATCCAGCCTCAATATCTTTTGAATCAATGCTTGTACCTAATGCAATATAAAGTTTTGAATCATATAACTTGGCAAATACCTCAATTGCACTCTTAGGAGAATTTTTTATTTGTTCATATTTTGCTTGATCAAATACAAATTCATTTGAATCAAGGAAATTCATTATTTGATTTTTAATTTGAGTCTCATTATTACCAAACTTTTTCACTAGTATGTTTTTAAGTACACCATTGGTTGGGTTATATATTTGTTCAAACATTGATTTAAGAGTATTTTCATCAATACCACTTAAATCAAAACCATCATAAGCAGACCAATATCCACTTGGTGAATAAAGTGAAGCTGAGTCAATGACTTGGCTTGGAACAGGGTTGTTTGTCATAATACCATTGAAAGGCTTGAATCCTAAATTGTTTTTGAAGGTATCAAGGCCACTTAGTTTGTTAGCTGCATCTATTGTTGTAATCAATTCATTATTTATGTATGTTGGATTAATACCAACAACCTTAAATGTAATACTTTGATTTGATAAATTAGTTCCATTTTGAAGTGATTTATCAAGCTTATTTATCACCCTGTTTGTAAACCTGTCTACATGATTAAGAATTTCGAATTTTACTAAATCACCTATTTTATAGTTATATTTATTCGATGTAACTTCATTAAGAACCAATGGATAAATATTATTTGAGGTATCAAATTCATATAATGAATCATATAGATTTTTATTGTCTTTATCTATAAGTTTTACAAACCTGCTGTTCTTTTGATAACCATAAATTTTGAAGGTGTTGTTATTATTTGAAACCTTTAAATAAGTATATTTTTCATCATATTTTTCATCAAAATATACACCACCAAAACTAATAAAGTAATCTTGAATTGTTGGTCCACTTAAATCACTTTTATCAGTAAGTCAATAATCAGATAAATTGCCTGGTTTATTTACTCTTGTTTTAATTAAGTTTGGATCTTCTTTTTCTGCTTTAATTTTTTTAGCTATTTCTTTATAACCATTAACTAAAAAATCTCTAAATTCATCACGATATTTATCTGTTGTTATATTAAGCATTTGGTAAGTTTTACTATTTTCATCTCAATGAGCATATTTAAAACTTCCTTGCTTTTCATATGGTGATCGGTAATATTTAAAGAAATCCAATTTTTGATTATTAGTCTTACTTACAAAACTCATTGCATATGTATTAGGGTCAACATTAAAAATCTTGTCTGTTGTTTCTTGAGTTCGTTCAAGTTGATAACCAACTCGGTCCCTAATCTTATCAATTTTAGCTTTCTGAGTATCAGGCATACCATTGTATGCAACTTGTCATGGATCAACTGCAACACCTGCTGCAACAGCAACATTAACTGAAAATTGACTTAAGATATGTGAGTCAAATGAGGCTTTATCAGGATCTGGTGAAAGAGGACCATTTTTACCATTTTTATTAATTATGCTTGAATAACCAGGCTTAAAGTAATCTGCAGCTTCTCTATTTCCATCGCTTATATCACCAAGTGGTGTATATAGATTATTATTTAAATCAAGTGGTTTAAATGGTTTAAATGGACCACCTTCTCTTGTTGGGGTTTCAAGGTCAACCTTAAAAGTATATGACCTGTTTTTATAAGTATCATTAATAGTTCTATTAAAGACATTGGTATTGGCTACACCAAAAAGTGTTGCTACACCTGTTAGCATAACACTAACAGTAAATGAGATTAACTTCCAAAAACTTGTAAATGCTAATGTAAGAGAGAAGCGTTTTTTAACATTGAACTTTCTTGTGGATTTTTGATAAGCTTTGAAGAATTTAGATTGTGGTATTTCATTTACTCCACTAATTAAATCTATTGGTTTATGTCTTAGTGCAAATAGTGAAACAACAAAAATTAATAAACTCATTCCAAGAAATGGTAAGAATACCGTGAAGAATAATGTAAAGAAATTAAATCCTATTGCATTCTTAGGTAAAGTTCAATATGTGTTTATAACATTCATAGCAAGAAGTTGATTCTTATAACCTATAACATAACCTAGAACACCACCAATAACAGAAGTTACAAGTGCAAAAGTTGTAAAACTTAGTGATATTTGTCATGTTTGATAACCTTGAGCAACCAAAATACCTATAACCTTATTTTTGCTTGCTATATATCTTTTTATAATAAATATAGTAGAAATAGCCACAAGAGTAACAAAGACAGAAACAAGAGCAATTGTTGTAGTTGAAACAGCTTTAATAATACCTTGAACAGTTGTAATTCTTAGTGCTCTTTCTGGGTTAACTAAATCAATTTCATCTGCCAAGAAAACTCTTTGTAACTTATTATTATCAGTAATTGACTTATCAATTATGTTAGTAATATACTTTTTAAGTTCAACATTGCTTAAGCCTGTTGCCTTTGAGTTCTTAACATATAAAACTTTTTTAACAACATTGCCAACATAACCTGAACGAATTCTATCAAATCCGTGTTCATTAACATAAACTAGAGCTTGGCTTTGAGTATTAACTTGTAAGTTGTACTCGTCAATAACTGGATACATATAGTCTACTGTTGTTTCTTGTCCAACAATAATAAACTTAGTTCCGTTAACATTTAAAACATATTTTTCATCAAGTTTTTCTAATAATGAAAGTAATTCAAAAGGATCACCTGGAATTTGGCCTGTGTAAATAGCTTTATTATTTTTTACTAAGTATGCATAGTTAACTTTTGCTAAATAACTGTTTGAATTATTAAAGACAATATCTTTTATTTCTTTAGGTTCAACAATGGTGTTAATTACTTCTAGGGTAAATTTAATAAAGTCAATTCCAAACAATGATGAACTGATACCTTTGAATTTATCAAATGTTGCACCATCTAAAACTAAGGTTTGCTCATCATCAATATCAAGAGGAACTAATGATGTATCTTTTTTACTGAATGCTGATTCCAGAATACTGCTTAGGGTATTAAATTTGTCTTCACCATCTTTAACGATTTTTTCAAAATCATCTATTTTATTGAGCAATAAGTATTGCAAATTAGCCTTAACTAAACCAACATTAGACTTTTGACTAGCTAAATAAGATAATGTAATCTCTGGAAAAGTAAATCTTAAAATAGGATCAACTAAGGCTTCACTTAGACCAAAAATTTGTAATGGAAGGCTTAAATTTAATGTTGACATTATAATGTGAGCTTGTTCTCTAATTTCAAAGAAGTCTTTTTTAAATAAATAGTTGTTTAAGAATTTTCTAATTATTCCTAAATATACACCGTCACTATATTCACTTGAG
This sequence comes from Mycoplasmopsis caviae, assembly GCF_024498215.1. NCBI lineage: Bacteria > Bacillati > Mycoplasmatota > Mycoplasmoidales > Metamycoplasmataceae > Mycoplasmopsis > Mycoplasmopsis caviae. The sequence continues at coordinate 1,138,849 of NZ_CP101806.1, forward strand.
TTGCTGTAAATTTTACTTGCTGTGATGTAACCTAATTGTTTAAGTAAAAGCAATTTATTTTTCTTAATTCACTGTCTGTAAACTTCATTTTTTGTCACAAACTCTTCAACCTTGTTATTCACAAATTTACCACTGTTATCAAAAGCAAATAAATTTGATTTTTCAGGGTCATCTAGTAATTCTAATAAACCATAATCCGTTATACCAGCAAAAGGAATATTGTCATTTTCTGTAATTTTCTTGTTAATGTCAAATATTTCACTATCTAGTGCAAGATTTATAAAATCATTAACAAATTGAACTGCTTGAGAATGGTTTGCGTCTTTATTCATAAACATTTGAATTCATGGATTATAAATAGAAAACGCTTGTGCACCTAATGCATATTCATTTTGAATTGTTGGAGTTGACAATGAAGAAAGTAATTTTTTAATTATTGATCAAGTTCCATTATTTTCAAAATTTTGTAGATCATTCAATAAATCAGAACCTGTTTTATTTGATTCATTACTAATGTAGGAAGCTCCGCCTTTTGTTTGATTTATGAAACCTATAATTTTTTCTATTTTTGCCAAAATATCTGTTTTATAGGTTTTTGAAGAAAATAAACCATATTGTTTTAATATTCTTTTTTGCGATTCTTTTAGTAAATCTAAATTAACACTACCGTTTACTTCATCTAGGTTTTGAATTGATGAATATAGTGCTAAAAATTGTTGCTCAATTTTGTAATTATTAAATTCTTTTACTTCTGTATTTGATAGACCAGAAGCAAAAATTTCAAGAAAATCAATAAAACCTACTTTATTATCATCCTTATCTGGAATATAAATTTTTTTGCTACTATTTAACAATTCAATTTCCTTATATTTATCAGATAAGTTAAACATTTTAATTAAATTATCTTTGAATGCTCTATTTGATCCATGTATACCAAACATTGATCTCAGAAATGCTATCATTCCGTCCTTAGGACTAATTGAATCTAATACAATTGGGTGTATTTTTTCTTCATCTTTATTTAGTTCACTATTAAATTTAATTACTTTGTAATCTAAATAATGTCTCTTAACCATTTGATTAAGTTCACTTGCTAAAATATTGAAATCAATATTTGTTAATATGTTTATTAAGCCTTCTTTAACATTAGAATAAGGTTTAGGAGGATTAGAAGTATCAGCATTCATTTTCTTAATTATTGGTTTTAAACCATTAATTAAGGATGGACTAAATTTAATTAATAAATTGTAAAGTAAACTACTTGAATTATCTAAATTGATTGATGCAGCTATATCAAGATTATCTATTAATAATTTAAGACCCTCTTTTAAACTTTTTTGATCAATTGAGTTAAATAACCACTTGATTATTAAACCTGTTGAAAGTTTTTGAGCATATTCTTTATTATTAAAGATTATTTTTTTATCACTTTCGCTTTTGTATCACTCGTGTGAGAAATTGCTAAATTTTTTGAAGTCAATTGAGTCAATTATTTTTCAAATTGCATCAATAAATTTATTTGGATCATGTGAAACATCAACCAATGCTTGTGCACTTAAATATTTACTTAAATCAATTGAAACTATATCTTTTATTAATTTATATAAGTTTTCAACTTCACTAGTTAAATAAGCTTTTCGTTCAACTAATGATGATCTTGATTTTATTTTTGCTTTTGCTTGTTCTAAAATGCTAAAAAATACCGATTTAAGAACATCACCACCCTCATAATGACTTAATTCATATACGAAGTCAAAAATGATTTTAGGTAATATTTTTTTATTCATTTTACTTGAAGCAAAAACTGAAGCAAAGTTGTTGTCGTTTAAAACTTTTTTCAAGACACTTGTTAATTGATAAACTTGCTCAGGTGTGATAAATTGTTGTTTGACTAAGTCAAAATTTAATAGGTATTTTTCAATTGCGCTAGCTAAGTAATCAACTTTTCCATAACTTAAAACGTCTTGAACCAATTGTGCTTTTGGACTCAAGAAAAGCATAGGGATATATGAAACATTTTGGAATGTTGAATCTTTTTTTACTCAACCACCATTTTGTGTTCTAATGAATTTTGTAGCTATGGTTAATTGATATTTTTCCATTCATTTTGACAAAAGACCTCTATCCATTCCACTTTGTGGCATCTTGTCTGGATAAATTGTCTCTCATGTTTCAGGTTCAATATATTTATTATTTGCGTCTTTAACTCTGCGTGCTATCTTAAATTTATTTCCTAAGAATACCACACCAAGATTTGTTAAATTGTAATCAGGAGTTTTTGAACCATCGACATTTTGCTCATGTGGCACAAAATTTGTTAGAGGAATTATTTTAGTGTTTTTACTTTCTTTTAATTCTCCACTATTTATGTTGTAGTCAAGCAATTTTGCAAAATGATAAGCAGGTCTAATATATTTTGGGTCTGGGTATAGATTTCTACCAATAGATTGAATTACTAATGATGAAACATATGGTGTCAATTGATGAGTTTCATAAACATTATTCTGACTTTGACTTACTTTATTTAAGACCGATGGATCATAATATTCATCATATAACTTTCCAACATTTTGTTTAACACCATCAACTACGTAATTTTCATTTCCGGTGCTAATAAAGTGAAATGTGTTTTGCTTGCCTGTTTCTTCATTAATACCATCAACTGTCATTGTTTTACGAAGACCAATATTTTCGATTTTAACTTTTTGAGCAATTTGATTAATTATTTTTCGCTTTGTTGTTTCATAGGCTTCATTTTTTATAATAGAAAATCTCTCATCTTTAATATTTTCATTATTTATTTCGCTTAGGAAACTAATTTTGTCATCGACATTTTTAGTTTCTCTTTCGATTTTATTAATTGGACGTGAATTATCTTTGTCAATTTGATACTTGTTTCCATCTGGCCTAATTCTTTTATCTTCTGTATACAAGTCAACTTGTGTAAGTTCAAAATAATTAAAACTAGAACCTAGTGGTATATCTGATGATTTTTCAATTTGCTTGTCAACATCAAGACTTTTGTCACTCTTATATGGTGTAAGTTTATTTATTTTACTTTTTCTCCAATATGAAAAAGTGGTTAATTTATCCAACAATAAACTTTTTTCAGGGTTAGTTCTTGAAGACTCGATTAAATCTTCCATAAAGGTTTTAAAAGCACCTAATCATTTGTCTTTTGAGCCGTCTTTATCAACAAAGCTTGTGTAATAATTTCATCTTAGAAATTTAACTTTATTTTCTTCTTGTACTATTCATTCAATTGGCAAAGTAAATTTCTTGCCTTTTTCTAATTTTAATTTCTTTTGTGCTTTAATAGGGCTTAGGGTATTACTAAATATTTCATTAATCTTTCACTCTGTCTTTAAGTCAAGGTTTTCATTTATTTCTTGAATGCCAGAACTATAATTAATAAATTTACTTAAATCTGCACTTTTATTCTTTTGTTTAAAAACTAAACCACTGGGTGTATTACTACCAAATGATGAGGGTTCAAAATCAAATAATTCAGCCAATTCGTTTGGTTTAATTTCGATACCTTTTTCTTGGTCAATTCAATTTTTACCTTTTGAAAAATTAGCTGTTATTTCTTTTGTTTCAACATTAATAAATAATGAACTAAGTTGTGTAGCATAAATTTGGTCATCTTTCTTAATAAGATTCATTAGGTTGCCAATCTTGTATGTTTTATCAAATTTGACATTTCCGCTTTGTTCAAGAGTTTTGTCAGTGAAAACTTGTTCAAAAACATCATTTGCTACTTTATTATAAATATTTAGATATCTGTCTTTTTCCTTTAATTCAAAATTTAAATTATCTAAGTTTTTTAAATCAAAATTAATATCAGGTTTAGGATTGTTATCAATGTTTTGCTCTGCTTTATAAATTGAGTAAAGATTCAACAAGTCTTCTTTCTTAAAATAGTAAGCATTCAATAATTGATCAATATTTCCTATACTACTAAAAGGTAAATATTCGGTTTTATTATTTCCAAAATATAAAATATTTCTTGTGCTATCATAGTATTCTTTCTTGACTGATTCAGGTAATGATGAAGTTTTGATGCTTTGCGGGTCAATTTGATAAATTATTGGCGTGTAGTTTTTATCTTTACCTTTAAAATCATCCGATTTTTCACCATTAATGTAGTAGCCTTGGTTGTATGCACTACCCTGCATTGGCAAGTTTAGATCAACATTAACATCTTGTAGTCTTGAAACATTCTTATAGTCATTAAAACCACCTACCATAGATGATCTAACATTTGAAAGCAATGTAAAAATTGCAGAAGTTAAAAAAACAAGTATACTTAGGCCTGCTACTATAACTTTGTTTTTAGAAAGAGATTTAAAAACTTCTTTAAATAATCTTCACATCACCCCCCCTATTAATATGTATTATTATAATAAAAAATACTAATTTAGTAGTTATTTATTAAAAAATACAAATAATTTAGATTTGATAATTCCTGATCCGGTTTATAGGTTACTTTTTTTCTAAAACACCTATTTTATAGATATTTAAGAAAAAAGATAAAATAAAACCCGACGGTGCGGGTTGTTATTATTCTTTAGAATCTTCCTTTTCTGTTGAATTTTTTTCTTCTTTTTTGTCACTACTAATTAGTTCATCAAGTGTGTAAACTTTTGCTTTTGTGTTGTCTAATTCTTTTTTAGGAGGAAGTTTCATATTTTTTTCAATATATTCGATTTCTTCTGCAACAATTGTTTCGTTTTCAAGCAATGCAGATTTTATCAGTTCAAGAAGTTCTCTATTTTCCTTAATAATTTTTGTTGCGTTTGCTTCTGCTTCAATGATTATTCTTCGAACTTCGAGATCAATTTCATGGGCAACTTGAGAACTAAATGAAGCACTTTTTAGATAATCACGCCCTAAAAATGGAGAACCTTCATCTTTCTCATATTGAATTGGACCAAGTCTTGACATACCAAATTCAGTTACCATTTTACGAGCAATTTTTGTTGCTTTTGAAATGTCATCGCTAGCTCCTGTTGAAACATGATCTTTGCCATAAATTAATTCTTCAGATGCACGACCACCCATAAATCCAGTAATCATTGCAATTAATTCCTGTTTTGTTGCATTGTATTTTTCTTCTTCAGGTGTCATTAGATTATAGCCACCAGCATTACCACGAGGAATGATGGTAATCTTTTGAACTTTGTTTCCGCCTTTAACTTTTAAGCCAACTACAGCATGTCCTGCTTCATGGTATGCAACCATTGTGAGTTCTTCTTTGGTAATAACTCTATTTTTCTTAGCAGGACCTGCCATAACTCTATCAATACCTTCATCGATATCATCTCGTCTAATTACATCTGAATTAGCTCTAACAGCTATTAATGAAGCTTCATTAATAACATTTTCAAGTTGTGCACCAGAAAAACCTGGTGTTCTCTTTGCAACTTGGTCAAGTTTAATTTCAGGAGATAATCTCTTTCCTTTTGCATGTAATTCAAGAATTTCAGCACGCTCTTTAACATCAGGTAATCCAACTGTTACTGTTCTATCAAAACGTCCAGGACGTGTTAGCGCAGGATCTAGAACATCAGTACGGTTTGTAGCTGCAAAAATTAGAATTCCGTTGTTTTGTGTCATACCGTCCATTTCAACAAGAAGTTGATTAAGTGTTTGTTCACGCTCATCGTGACCACCACCTAGACCCGCTCCACGTGTACGACCAATAGCATCTAATTCATCAATAAAGATAATAGCAGGGGCGTTTTTGCGAGCTTCTTCAAATACTGTTCTAACTCTTTTTGCACCTAGACCTACATACATTTCAACAAAGTTTGAAGCAGAAATGAAGTAAAATGGAACATTTGCTTCACCTGCTGTTGCTTTTGCTAAAAGAGTTTTACCTGTACCGGGAGGACCACCAAGTAAAATTCCATGTGGCATTCTCGCACCTGCAAGTGCATACTTTTTAGGATTTTTAAGATAGTCAACAATTTCCTCAATTTCTTCAATTGCTTCTTTATTACCAGCAACATCTTTAAATGTTTTATCTGATTTAACTTTTTTGGCTGGATTTCTTTCATCTCCAATTGCACCCATCATACTCATATTTTTCTTCATTAAATATCTGTATAAGAAAAACAATAAAAGTACCATAACAAAGGTTGGAAGTAATGATGTTATCAAACTTCTTAATAATGATGGTTGTCCATCAGAAAGTGGTTTAGATGAAAGCAAGCCAACAAATTCTTTGCCATCTTTTTCGAATGTTAAAACGTGTTTTGTAAAGAAATCATAAGGCGTCAAATTCATAAATTTATCCTTATCACCTAATGACTTAGCTAATGCCTCACCTATTAAACTGTGTGTCGAACTATAAAACGCTGCATTAATTCTATCTATCTCAGCTATCTTTTCAATTGCGACTGAACCATCAACAAACACATATCTTGCAGTTCCAAAATAAGAGTCAAATTCAAGCTTTGCAATATATTTATTGTCAGCTGAATTCTTTGCCGCTGCTTTAAGATCATTTATAAAATCATTAAGACTGGCAACTCTAGGCTTTGGTCCAAATTGTTTAAACAAGATATATGCTATAAAAGAAAATGCTACAACTGCTAACAATGTGATTAGTAAAATTGAAAGTGGACTTCTTTTACTTTTTTGCATAATTCTCCTTTCTGCAATAATTAAGTAATAGTTATTATATATTATTTAAATATTTAATTTAGTTTTAAACATTAAAATTCCATTTTCTTTTTGCAAATAATATTTATTATTTAACAAAAACTGTGGTTTTTTTGTATTATTTGCCTTCACAAAATTCACAAGATTATCAATTTTGCCTGATGATAAATTTATTTTTTCATTGCAATTTGCAAAAACAAATTTTCTAATAAGTTGCTTTTGATATTCATAATTCAAAGTGCAGAAAAAACTTACTCTAAATTTGTTTTCTTCTCATTGTTTATAGACACTGCTGTGTTTTATTTCTTGTAAAGCTAGTTTCTTATTTTGTTCATATATTTCATCTAGTATTTTTTGTTTTTGTTCATTAGATAGTTTACTGAGTTGGATTCTAAATTTGTTTCTGGTATAGATTGGCAAACTATTAGTGTAATCAAGTGCATAATCTATATTTCTTTCTTTGCATTTTATTAATATTTCATCTTTGAAATATTTGTTAACAAATGGCCTTTCAATTATGCAACCTTTATAAATATTGAATTCTTTAATGCCTCAAAACGACGGGGTTCGTTTTGCTTCCTTTTGCATAAAAACCGTTTCAATAAAATCATCTTTATGATGAGCAAGCAATATCTTTGAAGCTTTTAATTCATGATATTTATTTATAAAAATATCCATTCTTTTTTCACGTGCTCACTCTTCAAAATTGCCTGTTTTATAGTCGTTTTTGTCAAAGTTATATATTTCAAAATTTATATTATTTTTGGTGCAATAACTTCTTACAATTTCAACATCCTTGTATGAATCTGCTCTTTGATTATAATTAATGCAAATTACAAAAATTGGCTCACTTTTGTGAGCATATTCATCAAGAAGTAACATTGAATCAGGCCCACCACTAATTCCTAAAATATACATACTATTTGCCTTTGCGATGAACATTAAAATTATTCATTACTATTTTTATATCGTTGTAAACAAAGGATATTGCAGCTTTAACAGCAATGGCAAGCACTTGCTCAATAACGAGCATTTGGTCACTTGTAAAATTACTTAAAACATAATCTTTTAATTCTTTTTTAACATCTTTTCCAATGCCAATTCTTAGTCTTTTAAATTCACTATTTCCTAAACTATTTATTATACTTTGAACGCCATTATGACCTGCACTTGACCCGCCTATTTTAATTGCTGCTTGTCCAATTTCATAATCTTTTTCATCATGAATTACTAAGATATCAGCAGGATTTATCTTATAAAATGAAGCTACTGCTTGGACAAACTCACCTGAATTATTCATATATGTTGCAGGTTTAGCTAATATAAAATCTTCAGTTTTTGCATAATAACCGTTAAATTTTTCTTTTGTTAAAGTTAAATTAAAATTTGAACACAATTTGTCAATGGCTAAAAAACCAACATTGTGTCTTGTGAATCGATATTGTGAACCTGGATTTCCTAAACCTACAATTAATTTCATATGCTAATTATAAATTATTTTTTATTTATTATTAGCATTAGAAAATTGCAAATTTAAATATGTTTATTAACATGTTAATAATGAACTAATTTTGACTAGTTGTTATAATTAAGACATGAAGAAAAAAATAATTAAATTTGCTTTCCTACCGGCTTTATTATCAACCTTGCCAATTTTCATTTCATGCCACAAAAAAGAAATAAATGATAATAATGAACAGATTTCATTTGTTGATCAACTAACTAAAAATTACAATGAATATTTGCAAAAATATAATCAAGATAGAGAAACAAAAACAAAGGAATATGAAAAGAGAACTATTGACAAGAACACTCCTTTCCTTTCATTAGAAAAAGTTAATTATTTGTCGGTAACTGATAAGTCTAAAATTAAATTTGATCGAAGTTTTGCAGGTGAGTCGTTTTATTTGATTGAAAATGGTAAAAAACTTAAGTTTGAAAAAGGAATAGGTATTCATTCTCTAAGGGGTAACAAGGAACAAGAGATTGTTTATGACTTATCAAATTACAATTTTGATAACTTCTTTACTTTTTATGGTCTAGATGCAAGAAATAATAACAAAGGAGATGGAATTACTTTTGTCTTTTCAGTTTCACTAGACAACAAAAGTTATCATGTTTTACATGAAGACTCAAACCCTAAAAAAGGAAATGATGAACTTTCAAAAATTAACCTCAATATAAAAGGGTACAAATATCTAAAAATTAGTGTTAAGTCAAATCAAAACATTAATAATGATCACGGGGTTTTGGTAAATTCTCTATTTTACCAAAAAGACTATAAAACAGCATTATCCAATAAATTCGGGCTTGAATTGGATTTGGATAAATATGATAAATTTTTAGCAAATTTTGATGAAAATTCAACATTAAGTAATGAAGACAAGGTTAAATATCACAAAAGTATTATTGTTAATAGAATTGAACCTTTTAAACTTTTTGAGGCTCTTGAAATAGATGAAAATATTTTGTTTGCATTAAATTATTTATTTAATGAAGATAATGAAGCACTTGAACTTTATGCAACTGGTGGAGAAATAAATGATGAAAACAGTTCTGATAACTGATTAAATTCACTAAGTTCTCTTGGTTTGTTACTAAGGTTTCACAAAAGTGATTTGCAAATTAATAATAAGGACACTGATACAAACGTTAGGTTAGGTCTAATCTACAAAAAAATAATAATTGCTCTTGCTCTTAATAATCCATCAAAATATAAAGATTGATGAAACCAAGAGGAAATAAATCCATATGTTAGATACAATATTTTTAAAAAGCTACATGAAGAAAACGATGAAGAAGAACAAAAAGAATACTTCGAGGAACTTAAAGTAAAATTAAACCGCAGTAAAAAAGAAGATAAGGCACTTCTTGAATTAGAACAAAGAATTCAAAATAAAAGTTGGCATCCAAAATTAGACAAAAATATTTTTGATAATCTTGATATTGAACACATGAGAATGGTTATGGATGCAAGAATTTTTGACCAAGAAATAATGTGGTTTAACCACTATGCTAGAAAGCGTTCACATTTTGATGGTAATTTTTCAAAAGGTGGTTATGACTATGTAAAATACACAAAAGCAAATGCTCACGATATTTATTTTAAACAATATAACCTTTATAATCCTAATGATAGTGATGCAATAAAAGAATTTAATAAAGTTGACAAACTTTACAATTTGTCAAAATTTGGCATCAAAAATGATGGAAAATTTAAGGGTTGAGTTGCCGTTCATGTTGGTCAGGTTTGCGGTGGTATTTCTAAGCATGGTGCTGGAATGTGTGCATCTGTTGGTCGTCCAGCAAGAGAACTTGGACAACCAGGCCATTCAGCATACTTTAACTATAGACCGAATAATTATTGAAGTTTGGATAACAATATCTTTGGCTGATCTAAAACAAGATATACACTACACGGTGGTAGACTAATGAATAATTGAGTTCCCAGAGATCTTAAACATGTGAACATTGAATTTGCAGCTCCTTTTTTGATTTTAGCAGAAAATGTTTTAATGAATAAGGATGATTTTGATGTTTCGCAATTTTATGTATATTTAGCATCAAGACTTGAGAAAAAATATTCAAGAAATTCAGTAGAGTGAAACAAACAAATTAGCAAATATGAAAAACTGCTACACAAAGCAACTGTTGTTTCACAACTAAACTATAACGCTTGATATAAATTGACAACTAGTTATATTAATTCAAATAAAAGCGACCAAGACAAGAAAGATTTAACTAAGAAAATAGTTATTGCATTGCAAAATTATCCTATCGCTTATTATTATTTATCTAAAGTTCTTATTGAAAACATTAATGACCAAGCAATCAAAAGTGAATTAAATCAATTTGTTCTTAGTTTTCTTCATGCAAATTTAAAGCTTAAAGAAAGCGATATGATTAATGCAAATGTTTCAGTTGATGTTGCTAAAAATATTTTGAATGTTGATGAAGCAATAGCAACATTTAGTACAAAAGGTAAGGATGCGTATAAAATAATTTTTAATCCTAAATACGAAGGATCTTCTAATGTTTATCGAATAAGTTTAGATAATAAACAAAGTTTTATTGAAACCAGAGAACGAATTTATACATTAAATGAAGACGAAAAACAGAAACTAAACAAATCATTTGGTATTTATGTTGGAATTTTAGGAATTGATGAAACATTTAAAATTCAAATACGCTAGGTTTAAAGCACAAATTTTGTGCTTTTTTCTTTGACACTTTGAACTCTTTCATTTACCAAAAGTACTATAAAACAGTGTTTTTAGAAAATTTTGCCTTTTTAAATTGTGTTATAATAGCTCGGTTTGCAACGACTAAAATTATTTTCATAATTTTGCTTTTTTACTACTTATATTGGTGTGTGAGAAAAATTAAAATAAGTATAATTCATTGTGCTTTAATCAAAATGTTTTGCTTTTTGATAACGAATTTATAATGAAAGGTTTTTAATTAAAATAAATTTTTATGAAAAGTAATAAGAAAAAATCGTTTCTTGTACTTAATTCATTACCAATTATAGGATTAAGTACAATTCTTGTTTCTGCTGCTTGCAGTGAAAAAGTTAAGAATTATCAAGATAAAGAATATCTTAATAGATTAAAAAGTAGAATAGATGAAATAGAAAGAATGAATTTATTTGACAATTTATTAGAAACAAATGAAACAGATGTTTCTAAGATTGAATTGAATAGAAAGTTTACAAATAAAGGTAATGTTGATAAATTCAAAAGTGCCCTGGAGCATGCTAAAAGTGTCAATTCAGATGCTGATGCTAAAAGTGAACTTGAAAAACTTGAAACTTCACTAATTGATTTTAAAACTTCAATTAAAATTGGAACAAAAACTGTGGTTTTACCCTCAATTAAGCCTTCGCTTCCAACTGTAACTGATTGAAAAAATTTTCAAGAAGGTGTTAATGGAATCAAGTTTAATAGGTTTGGCAACTTAGCTAATATTTTTGAACTTAATTCTTCAAAGACAGTTAGGGAAACACTAGGGTTATTAAAGGATACAACAAAAGATAAAGACACCATTTCTAATATAAAAGTTTTATCATATGATGAATACGAAGGTAAAATTACAATTTCAGCAAAAATAACATCAAATGGAATTGAAATTGGAACAAATGAAATAGAAATGTCAGGTTTTAAATCTTTTGATTTGCCAAATGGTCAAAATTCATCAAGCTTAAAATTAAAGCTAGGTAAGTTAATTAAAGAAAAGAAAAAAGTTGAACAAATTAAAGATCAAGAAATTGAAAGCTATATTGAAAAATTTGAGGTTTTAGGCAAGAAAAATGGGGTAATGGATATTAAAAAACTTACCAATGAATTTGAAAATCATTTTACTTCTAAAACTTTTACACTAACTGGCACTAAAAAAGATGAATTAAATTTTAAAGGTGAATTTGAATATAAAAAACTAGATAAAGGGTCAACTGAGGTTCAAACTATTAAAACAAAAATTGAATTTAATAAAGTAAAAATTGACAATCCATCATATAGTGACCAGGATGTTTTAGACTACATTATTTCAACAGCAAAAATTAAAAAAGATACCAATGATATAAATGACGCTTTTGCTTCTTCATATTTAGAAAAATCAAATAGTTTAAACAATATTGCACTTACATTTATTGAACATGAAAATGAAAACTATTTTGGCGAAAATAGAATCCAAACCGAAAACGAAAAAATTGAAACCAATGATAATGATGGAACAATGACAATTACTTATCAACTTGCAATAGAGGATAACAATAATCAAAAAACAGTTTCAAATGAAGTAAAACAAATTACTGTTTTAGGTTTCCAAAAAATAGACAAAGAATATTTATCAAAGAAACTTCTTCTTTCTGTCGCAATTGAAGGTAATGGCGGAAACAAACTTAAAGAATTTATTAAAAGTGAGTATAATGCCAAAAAATATTCTCTAGATGCTGAATGAATAAAAAGTAAAATTGGAAATAACCAACACACTTTCGTTAGAAAAGAATCACAAGGGAATAATGAGTCTTTGAAATTTCACAAAAATGCCTACTTTAATTTGTTAGGTAACGGAAAAGATATTAACACATTATTAAAAAATACATCTATTAATTTTGAAGGAGAACACAAACCTAAGAAACAATTTGAAATTGAAGCTCTTGTTGTTAATTTTAAAAAAATTGAAATTAACGAACAACCCGTCGGAAACAAAGTTTCATTTAAAATTATCTATGAAGTTACTGTTTCATCATCAACAAGAAATAAAATCGACATTTCTTATGAAGCAATTTCTAATGGTTTTTTCAATGTAAATTAATAAACATAAACAAGCAACACTGCTTGTTTGTTTTGAAATTTTTACTTCTTAAATATAATATTTATAAGTTGAATATAAAGGATTAAATATGGGAGATTTTTTTAGTGGTTTGTGAACATTAATCACTTGACCTTTTAGAACAATTTGTGGAATATTAGATACAAAAATTTATGTTGGTCCACTGGTTGGCATATTGGCTTTTTCTCTTTTTTCTGTATTCGTTTTTGGTTTTAATTGAATAAATACAACAAAAAATTTCTTTTGACTTTGAGTAATTTCAATTGTGGCTGTATTTATAATATTTTTTAACTTTTTTTATTTTATGACACTTGCTGTTTATTTATTTGTGGATAGCGACAGATTTGTTTATATGTTTTGATCAATCCTATTACTAATAGTACAAGTTTTTATTGTTAGTTGTTTTGTTGGTGCATTCACTTATTTTGTTAGTTGATTAGTTAATGACAAAACGGTAATGAGACACCTTGATATAATCTGGAATTATATTAATAAAAATGAATGAGTCATTTGAACACTCTTAGGATTTCAATGTACAAGTTTAGTTGGCTTACTAATTCACACAATTGTAAACACAATAATTGATAAAATAAATAGAAAAACAAGCAAAGATTACTAAATTAAAAACACCTTTTGGGTGTTTTTTGTTAAAAGCATGAAGATCTTTTTTTATATTAAATCTTTTCATTTTTCTTAATTAAGTCAAATAAATAAGAGTTTTTCTCCTGTGTACCCTCGGTTTTTGTTTTCTTAGCATATAGGTTTAAATCCCCAAGAATAAATAATTTTTCTTTTGCTCTTGAAACTGCTGTATATAAAAGTTTTTTGTTAAGCATTCTAGAATAATCATCAAAGATAGGAATTACAACATTTGGTGCTTCTGAACCTTGGAATTTATGAACAGTTAGTGCATAAGCTAATGATAAATTGGTATATATTTCAGACTTGCTATATGTAATTGTTTTAAATTTACTTCCACCTTGTGGAAATTCTACAACAAGTTTTTTATCATTAATTATTTCTTTTATAATTCCTATTTCACCATTAAAAACATTTTTTTCATAATCATTAACGAGTTGAATAACATTATCGAACAGGTAGAATGACACACCATCACGGATTGAAATATAGTTGTGTTTACTTTGTTTAAATTTAGGTAACTTAAATGTATAGTTATTTAATTTTTCACTCTGTAATCACTTATTAACTGCTTTTGCTCCAACGCTGCCTTCATAAAGTGGAATTAAGGTAACCATTTTTTCAGTATTATATTCAGGATTATATGTTTTATAAAGATAAGCCAATTCATTTAGTAATTCCTCAGAATTAATTTCTTTCATTTGAATTGTGTTTGTGCTACCTATTTCAACTTGTTTAATTTTTGGATTATTAATACTTAGAAAATGTTCACAAATTTCATCACTTTCAGTTCTTTGATTTTCAACCAAAAGAGTTTTAGGAATAAAGTTTCATGAACATAAATCTCTCATAATGTTTCCAGGCCCGATGCAAGGAAGTTGGTCTTTGTCACCAACAATAATTATTTTTTCAAGATTTGAAAGATGACTTAAAAGAATATGAAATATTTTTAAATTTACCATTGAGAACTCGTCGATAATAATTACTTTTGTTTTTTCACAATCAGTATTATAGACAGCTTCATCATCTTCTTTATCAATTCTTAAATAATTATGAATTGTTTTTGCTGGTAAATTATCACTTTTGTTTTTAATATTAATTGCTGCTCGACCTGTTGGAGTTAAAATTTCTATTTCGCTTTTTTTATAAGCTTTTTGGTCAATTAATGATTCATAAATATGATTAATAATGTGTGTTTTTCCAGTACCAGGAAAACCTGAAATTATACTAATTGATTCATTTAATGCACAATTAAGAGCCTCAAGTTGTTTGTTTGTTAAGCTTTTATCTTCAATGCTTGAAACTTTTTTACTAATTTTGTTTTTTATTGAAATTAATTTATTAAAAATAAAATCTTCTTGCTCTCTAATGTAAGAAAGAGCAATGGTTGGCCCATCTTCTTTTTCTTCAAAAACAAGTTTTTTTAACCTTATTAATTCATTAACTGATTTTAAGAAAAGATTATCAATGCTTGCCTCATCAATTAAAAGTTTATTTGATAACATTCAAGCATTTGCGAATTCAACTCAATTTTTGTATAAATCTTGCAAATTATAATATGTATCGTTAACTTGTAGTGCATAATCTAAAATAGATTTATAAACTATTGCATTGTGTCTTGTGTCGCAAGTTTTTGAATAATTTAATAAAGAAGCAAAATTATCAACAACATCAAAATTAAAACCTAATTCAATATATAAAACAAAATAAGGATCCTCATGGTCATCTTTATCCTTATCAAAAAAATCTAAGTATGAATCGTTTTTTGTAAGGGGTAATTTTTGCTTAAGTTTTGTATAAAAATTAAAAATGTTGTTAATTACGAAGAATTTTTCATCTTTGTTCATTTTCATAACTTCTTCAATAAATGATTCTATTTTTCTTAACATTAAAGGTTTTATATATTGGTGAAAAATTTTGCGTTGTTCTTTTGGTGTTTCTTTAATAACATCTAAATAATTTTCGCCAACATTTTCTTTTAATTTTTTGTGGTCTTCTTCTTTGAAACCCTTGACATTATTTTTTAATAATAATTTTAAATCATCATTTGTTGTCTCAACCATACTGTATTCTTCAAGCATATAATTGTTATATTTATTTGGTCCACTTAATACCATTTCATATAAATGATTCGGTTGCAAAAAATCTTCTGAATTTATTCTTGCATAAACAACATATATTTGATTATCAACAGATTTAAAATCAAAAAGAACTCATTTGTTTGCAAGTCCTTTTCTTACTTTTTTTATGTTTCCTTTAACTCTTATTGTGTCTTTTGTCTGCATAATATATTAAATTATATTGAATAATATAAAAATGATTAAGGTTTTTAATGTTTAAATCAACATTTTTTTGTTGTAAATTTATATTTAAAAGGTTAAGTTTTCCACACAGTTATTAACAATTGTTAATAAGTTAATATTTTTACTAATTCGCCTATAAATAAATGTTTTAAATGTTGATAACTTTGTGGATAACTTTAAAAAATAAACATTTTTTTATATTTATTAATTAATATAAATTTT